>JASIGS010000685.1 GCA_030052355.1 Streptosporangiaceae bacterium
TGCACGGGCAGCCCGAACTCGGCGAAGGCCTGGTTGAACGCGACGAGATGCCCGTACCGCTCGGTGTCGGCGAGCACGCCGTCGCAGTCGAGCACGAGCGCGCGTTCTGGTCCCGGCACGCGGCTCACCCGGCTTTGCCGACGCTGCCGAAGCGGCGCATATGGTCGGCAGCCATCGCGAGCACGCCTGCCCGCACGGCGGTGAACAGTGACGGAGGATCCCAGCTGTCCCGCTGTTCCGCGGCGCGCAGGAACTCCAGGTTCGACTTCATGTAGGCGACCTTGAGCGCGGTGGAGATGTTGACCTTGGCACAGCCGCGCGCGATCAGGTCGGTGAACTGGGCATCGGACATGCCAGTACCACCGTGTAGCGCGATCGGTGTCGGCCGCGCCGCCACGATGTCGGACACGCGCTGCGCGTCAAGCTTCGGCTCGGAGTGGTACATGCCGTGCGCGTTGCCGATCGCCGGCGCGAACACGTCCACCCCGGTGGCTCGGATGAAGTCGAGCGCGACCGGCAGCGACTGCCGGTGCGCCTCCTCCTCCGACCCGACGTCGTCCTCGACCCCGGTGATCGCCTCGATCTCGCCTTCGACGTTCGCCCCGTAGGACCTGGCCTCGGCTACCACCTCGACGGTCTGCCGCTGGTTCTCGGCTACCGGCAGCGCGGACCCGTCGAACAGCACCGAGTTCCAGCCCTTGCGCAGGCAGTCGCTGATTACCGAGCGGTCCGGGCAGTGGTCCAGGTGCAGGCTGACCGGCACCTCGATGCCCGCGGTCAGTTCCCGCCACATCGCGTACAGCAGGTTCATCCCGATCGAGCGCACTGTCTTGACGGATGTCTGGATGATGACGGGCGAGCGCTGCTCGACGGCCGCTGCCAGCACGGCTTCCAGCGTCAGGTCGTTGACAATGTTGATCGCGGCCACGCCGTAGCGCTCGGCGAACGCCCGGTCAACTATCTCCTTGAGCGGAACGACAGGCACGCGACTTCCCCTCGGCAGACACGTGACTTGAACGTAATATGCGGCGACCTCCGGCAGGATCGGTGGAAACCCCCAACTGACCGGGGTACTTCCCCTCCTGTTGGGCGTGGCCGCGCGGCCCGCCGCGCTGCTAGCGGTGCCGGGCCCGCCCGGCCAGGGCGGCGAGTTCGGTGCGGTTGCGGGCGCCCGTCTTCCGCAGCACCGCGCCCGCGTACTTCTCCACCGTCTTCACCGACAGCACGAGTTGCTCGGCGATCGCCCGGTCCGGCAGGCCCAGCTCCATGAGCCCGCGCACCTCACGTTCGCGCTCGGTCAGCGCGGGCTGCAACTCGTCGGCCCGCATGCCGCGGTGCAACTGGGAAAGCACCGGCCCGGACAAGATCGCCTGTCCCCGGCCGGCCGCGACTACGGCCTGGGCAAGCTCGGGTCCGGTCGCGCCAATGTCCACGCAGCCGCGCGCGCCGGCCCGCATCGCGTCCGCGACCAGGTCGTCGTCGCCTGCCTCACACAGCCCGACGAGCGCGAGGCCCGGCTGTGCGGCCAGCAACGGGCCCACCATGGTACCGCCCGGCCCCGGCAGGGCGAGATCGGCGAGCAACACGTCCGGCTGGAGCGCCGTGCAGGCCTCGACGGCCTCCTCAGCGGTGCCGACCTCGCCGATGACATGGACTCCGGGCTCGGTCCAGGTCAGCAGCCGGGCCAGGCCAGCGCGGAGTACCGGACGCCGGGCCGCTACGAGCACGCGCAGCCCCTGGCCCTGGCGTTCCCCCTCACGGAGATAAGGAAAGCGGGCCCGGATTCGCGTGCCCCAGCCAGGCAGCGAGTCAACGTCAACGGTGGCGCCGATCTCCCGCGCGCGGTCGGCCATGGCGCGCAGCCCGAACCTGTCACCCTGCCAGCCTGACTTCGGGTCGAAGCCCTGGCCGTCGTCCTGGACCAGGAGCAGCACCGCCGACTGCTCGTAGAGCAAGCCCACCCTGACCGAGTGCGCCTGAGCGTGCCGCACGATGTTGGTCAGCGCCTCCCTGGCGGCCCAGAGCATCTCGCGGGACAGCTGAGCATCGAGTGTCACGGGCGCACCCGCGGTGACGAGCTTGACGTCGAGCCTGCCAATGCTCTGCGCCCATGCGGCTTCGGCGCGCAACGCGGCCTCCAGCCCCAGGCCGTCCGGCGGTGCGGACAGCCCCAGCAGAGACTGCCTGGCTTCCACGATCGCGTCCCTGGCAGCCGTGCTCGCCTGGTCCACGTGCCCGGTTGCGGCAGCAAGCCAGTCCCCGGCGCCGTCGTCTCCGGCGGCTGCTGGCGCGCTGGCGGCGGCAAGGTCGCGCTGCGCGCTGTCGAGGTGCACCTGCACGCTTACCAGGCTCTGAGCGAGGGTGTTGTGCAGGTCACCGAGCAGCCGGTCGCGCTCCGCCGCCGTCGCCTGCGACCTGGCCCGCTCCTCTGCGGCCTCGTGCATGCGGGCGTTCGCCAGCGCGATGGCCGCGTGCCTGGCGAACAGCTGCAGCAGCTCGGCGTCGTCCGGTCCGAACGTCCGGTGCTCGTCCCGGCTGAACACGATGCACGCGCCGATGATGCGCCCGCGCCACTCAAGCGGTACGCCGATGACGCCGCGCAGCGTGACCCGATCCTCGGGCGCGACGTGACCACCGGGCACGTCGTCGTAACGGGCGAACCAGACGGGCTCGCGCGCCGCCACCACGGCGCCGGTCATCCCCTCGGTGAGCGGGAACACCCGGCCGGACTGGCACGCGACCCCGATGTCGGCCTCTTTGCGGTAGATGCCAGCCGCCTCGTCCACGCTGCAGATCGAGCCAGCGTGGCAGCCGAGCAGCTCCGTGCACCTGAGGAGTATCCGCTCAAGCAGCGGGCGGAGGGAGAACTCTCCGGCCAGGTCCTCGGCAACCGCGATCAGCCCGGCAGCGCGCGCCGCCGGGCTGTCCTGACTGGATGCTCCAGTCCCAAGCTGGGCTGATGCCACGTGCCCTCCGGCGGCTGGCGGACCGGGCCACTCCGAGCTTCACCTGCCGCACGCGCACCAGTCAAGCCAGTCGGCGGACTCGGCTGGCCTAGTGCGGCGACCGTGCGCGGCCGGGCCGAGTTCGCCGGGCCAGCAACTGCCGCTTGACGCCATCGGCGACGTCCTGCTTGCTGAGCACCTCGAAGCCTGCCGGGAGCAACGACGCGGGCTCGCCGGGCTGCAGGCACCACTGCGGCGGCATGGCCGGGTGGGCGCGCAGCGCCTCAGTGGTGAACGCCTCCCAGCCGATCAGGCCGCGCTCGGCCACCGCGGTCGCCGCCGCGGCGAACACCTGCTGGTCCCAGTAGCCGGTGCACAGCACCAGCGCGTAAGCCGTCCGCGGTGGCTGCCAGGACAATAGGTCGGCCTGCACCAGCGCGACCAGCTCACCGAGGTGGCGGCGCCGGGATTCGGCGGCGAGCAATCCGAGCGCCACGTCCGAGACGTCCACCGCGGTGACGTGGCGGCCCGCGGTCGCGGCCAGCAGAGCGCTACCCGAAGGACCGCAGGCGAGCTCGAGTACCGGGCCGTCCGGCAGCCGCATGGACAGAGCGCGCACGGCCAGCGGATGCGGCTCGAACGTCGCTGTGTAGCCGCTCCCGTAGCGCGCGTTCCACCTCAGCTGGTCGGGATGTCCCACGCTCGCCGACACTAGCGCCATGCTCACCTCCAGCCGGCCGGGACGTGGTGGGGCCCGCCCCGGTCGGAGTGCCGGTGTCGCCCTGCAATCCAAGGACCTGCGAGCCTTCCAGGCAACAGCGCGGCGAAGAAATAGGCAGCCGCCGGCCAAAAATAGGCAGCTCCGCACCGTGAAAATAGGCAGTCGTGCCCACACCGGCGGTCCTGGCCCGAGATAGGCAGCGGCGCGCGGCCAGGAGAGACCCCTCCCGCCGGCCACTAGCATGTGGTGCACGATGCGCAGCAGACCGAAGCGGAGGAACATGCCCTGGCCATCGCTCAGTGAGGTGAAGTCGCAGGGCCAGCCCCGCTGGGTCGTCGAACGGGTCAACGACGAGCACCTGTTCGGCAAGCTCTACATGCGGAAGATCTCGCCCTACGCCACGCGGATCTTCGCGAGGCTCGGCTGGTCGCCCAACGCCGTGACCCTCGCGTTCATCGTGTGCGGGGTCGCGGCCGGGGTGGTCGTGTCGTTCGGCGGCCTGGCGACGGCCTTCATCGCCGCTGTCCTCGTGCAGCTCGCCCTGCTCTGCGACTGCTCCGACGGCGAGCTGGCGAGGCTGACCAGGCGGACCTCGGTCGGCGGGGTCTACCTGGACCGGGTCGGCCACTACTTCTGCGAGGCGGCCATGCTGATCGGCCTCGGCCTGCGAGCGCAGGGACACTGGACCTCGTCGGGCAGCTACCTGACCGCCGGGCTGGCCGCTGCTGTGCTGGCCATCCTGGTGAAGGCCGAGACGGACAACGTGGTCGTCGCCAGGGCCGTCAGCGGTATGCCGAGCGCCACCGACGACGCGCTGCAGCCGCGCGCCGCCGGGCTGGCGAGCCTCCGGCGGGCGGCGAGCGTGCTCAAGATCCACAGGATCATCCAGCAGATCGAGCTGTCCATACTGGTCGTGCTGGCGGCGATCGCCGACGCCATCCGCGGCGGCCTGCTCGCGACCAGGGTGCTGCTGATCGCCTGCCTGGTCGTGGCGGCGCTCATGGCGGTCGCGCACCTCGTCGCCATCATGGCGTCCAGGAGACTCAGCTGACGTGAAGCTGTCCTGCGTGATCATCACGATGGGCACCAGGCCTGCCGAGCTGGAGCGGGCCATCGCGAGCACGCGGGCGCTGCGCGCGGACGGTGCCGAGCTCGTCCTTGTCGGCAACGGCGCCGACCTCCCGCCGGTGCCCGACGGCGTGAAGACCGTCCGGCTGGCTGAGAACC
This sequence comes from Streptosporangiaceae bacterium, assembly GCA_030052355.1. The sequence goes on from JASIGS010000685.1 coordinate 4,894, forward strand.
TCGGTGTGGCCGGCGGGCGCAACGCGGGCGTCGCGGCCAGCTCGGGCGACGTGATCATCTTTCTCGACGACGACGGCTGGTTCAACGACCCCGGCCTCGGCGAGCACCTCTCCGACCGGTTCGCCGCCGACCCGAAGCTGGCCGTGATCGCCTTCCGGGTGATCGACCCGACGGGCGGCAGCGGCGTGCGATGGCACGTTCCCCGCCTGAAGGCCAGTGATCCAGACAGGTCGTCGCCGGTGACCACGTTCGTCGGGGCCGGGTTCGCGGCCAGGCGCTCCGCCTACCTGGAGGCGGGCGGGCTGCCGGAGCTGTTCTTTTTCGCGCACGAGGAGACGGACCTGTCCTGGCAGCTCATCGAGCGCGGCTACACCCTCGAGTACGACGCGGACGCGCAGATGTGCCACCCGCCGCTGTCGAACGCGCGGCACGACATCTGGTACCGCTACGACGGGCGCAACCGCGTGCTGCTCGCACGTCGTAACCTGCCGTGGCCGCTGGCAGCGGCCTACCTGCTGGACTGGACGGCGCTGACCGTTCTCCGGCTGCGCCGTCAGCCCGGTGCGCTGAGGACCTGGTTCGCCGGGTTCCGCGAGGGCTGGCGGATCAACCCGGGCGAGCGGCGGCCGATCTCGATGCGCACCGTCTGGCGGATGACCAGGGCCGGCCGGCCACCGGTGATCTGATCCCGCCGTCAGTGACCCGAGCGGACCGCTGCTAGCCAGGCAAGAAGTCGAGCAACAGCGCGTTCACCTGGTCAGGCGCGTCCAGTTGGAGCCAGTGACCCGGCCCGTCGAGACGCTCGTACCGCCACGGGCCCGCCACGTTCTGCGCCGAGTCGGTCATCTGGATCTCGGTGAGGGCAGGATCGCCCGTGCTCCAGATGCCCATCGTCGGAGCCTGGACCGGAGGGAGCAGCAACGGTGGCGCTACCCAGGTCTCGGGCCCGACGTTAGCCCGGTACCAGTTCAGGCCCGGCGTCAGCGAACCGGTCGACTCCAGCTCGGCGATCACCTGGTCGGCGTCGGGGTGCCCGGCCCAGGTACGGAAGCTGGCCCAGTCGTCCTGCGTCAGCCAGCGCTCGGCGATACCAGGGAACTGGAACAGCAGCATGTACCAGGACTTCTCGCGTTGCCGCGCCGTCCGGCGGAAGGTGCTGGGGTGGCCAACCGACAACACGACCAGGTGGTCGACGCTGTCCGGCGCGAGCGATGCCAGCCCCCAGGCCAGAGCGGCGCCCCAGTCGTGACCCACCACGTGGGCGCGGGAGATGCCGAGGTCGGCCAGGACCGCCATGACGTCCGCGGCGAGCAGCGGCAGCGCGTACGCATCGATGGCTTCAGGCTTGCCAGATAGGCCGTAGCCGCGCAGGTCGGGGACCACCACCTGGAACCCCGCCTCGGCCAGCGCCGGTACCTGATGCCGCCAGAGCCGACCGGAGTCCGGAAAGCCGTGCAGCAGCACGACCGGCCGCCCCTGCCCGCTGACCTCGTACGCGATCTCGACGCCGTCGACATCGACTCGTCCCATCTGGCCTCCCTTTACGACCCGGAAACCATCGCGAGGAGCTGCTCGCGGGTGGGGCCGGACGGCTGGGCATTGCGCCAGCCGGATCCTAGCTGGAGGGTCTTATCGAGCATGCCCGGGCGCCCGAAGACCTCCTCCGGGGTCTGCATCACGAACCGGATGTCAAAGTTAGCCCGCAGGCACTCCGGATCCTGGCCGGACGCGACGGCTAGAGCCTTCTCTAGCTGATAATCGGCATCCTGCGAGTCATAGCCGACACCTGCGATGCCAGCCTCGACCTCGCCGAGCCGGTGCCGGTCGCTGGCAAGCGTCGCGCGATACCACGGCTCGACGGTTTCTGCGGTCGCGTCGTGGAACGCCTCGGCGAATGCCGCCGGATTGTCCGTACCCACTGCGCGCAGCTGTTCCCTGAGCGTCAGGGCGTGCAGCATGCCGATCGACGCGCCACGACCGTTCGACGGATTGGAGCACGCCCAGGAGTCCGCTATGGCCACCACGCCGGTAGCGACCGGCCTGCCGTCAATGACGAAGTTACGGATCCGGTCCTCCAGCCTGGCCAGCACCTGAACGCCATCGTCGATCGGGCTCCCGTCGAGCCAGTGAGCGACCAACGGAAGGGCGCGGACAACCGCTTCCCAGCGGTCTGCCTCGCGCAGCGGCCGTAGTGCCGTGTCTTTCGAGCCGGTGATTAGCAAGACGGCCCAGGTTCCGTTGTCCGCCGGCAGTGTGAGCGAGGCAATGGTGCCCCAGTGGATCTGGGGCGGTCCGAACATTGGCGGCGTCGAACCGTCCGCCGATCGGAAGTGCCGCCCGAAGTAGACGAACCCGCTGTCTTCCAGTTCTTCGCCGGGAGCTCGGGCACCGATGTCCTGGAGCCAGCCCGGCAAGGCCGACCGCCGCCCGGTCATGTCGACGACCAGGTCAGCGGCGATGCGCTCGCCGGCCTTCGTTCGCACCCCGGTCACATGCGGGACGCCGGTCAGCGCGGAAGCGCCGCTGGTCAGCCCCGCGACCGCCGTCCCCCGGCGAACCTTCACTCCGCTGGTGGCGTCGGCCGCCGCGGCCAGGACAGCTTCCACGAGCACGCGCCTGCCGGTCAGCCACTCGTAGCGTTCGTCGCCGTCTTGCCAGCCACCGGTCATCTCCGCGGGCAGCACGTCGCGGATGAAGTTCAGCCGCAGCGCGCCAGCATCCTGCAGCGCCTTGGCAACCGCCGGCAGCTCGGCGTCGACTATCGCGCGGAACCCGCCGAGGAAGGCATGACCCTGCCGGAACTGATTCAGCCCGGGGCGCTGCCAGCGCTCCCACGCCTCGGCTGGATCATCCGGCGGCCCATCCGGGTCTCGCTCGAGCACGGTCACCTCATGACCGTCACCGGCTAGCAGGATCGCCGTCCCCAACGCCACTACCCCAGCGCCCACCACCACAATTTCCGCCATCTAGCTCGCTACCCCCTCCGCCTCCGACCCGCGGCGGCGCTCGTTCCACGGCCGACTGACCGGCGGCCGTCAACAGTGCGGCGTGCCCGTGGTTAGGGCACGCCAGCGGGGATAGCCAGGTAGCGGCGAACACATGCAGGAACGCGTTTGCAGAGCCGCACCAGGCGCTGTGATGCACGATACAGGCGGCGTTCGCTGAGACACCAGTACAAACAACGCGGGCAGACTTGCTGCCGCCGGCCTTGCGCCTCGGTCCGGAGCCGGTCAGCCGAGCGGGCCGGTGACGGACTCGGCGGCCTTGCGCGCACCGCCGTCAGCGACATACCGCACGGCGGCCTCGATCTCGGGCGCGAGGAACCGGTCGGATCCGGGGCCGGCCACTGCCGCGCGCAGGCCGGCCACGACCGCGCCGGTCGCCGCCGCCGGAGCAAGCGGCGCGCGCAGGTCGATGCCGCGGGCCGCGGTCAGCAGCTCGATGGCCAGCACGCGGCCGAGCCCGTCGAGCGCCCTGCGCAGCTTGCGTGCTGCCGACCAGCCCATGGACACGTGGTCCTCCTGCATCGCGGAGCTCGGGATCGAGTCGACGCTGGCGGGCACCGCCAGCCGCTTCAGCTCGGACACGATGGCCGCCTGGGTGTACTGCGCGATCATGTGCCCGGAGTCCACGCCCGGGTCCGCTGCGAGGAACGGGTGCAGGCCGCCGCTGCGCGCCTGGTCGAGGAACCTGTCGGTCCGCCGCTCGGACATGCTGGCCACGTCGGCGACCGCGATCGCCAGGAAGTCCAGCACGTAACCGAGCGGCGCGCCGTGGAAGTTGCCGTTGGACTCGAGCCGCCCGTCCGGGGTGATCACCGGATTGTCGATCGCGGCGGCCAGCTCGCGCGAGGCCACCAGCGCGGCGTGGTCCGCGGTGTCGCGCGCGGCGCCGGCCACCTGCGGCGCGCAGCGCAGCGAGTAGGCGTCCTGCACGCGCGTGCACTCGGGCCCGCGGTGGCTGGCCATGATCGCGCTCCCGGACAGCAACGCCCGCATGTTGGCAGCCGACACAGCCTGGCCGGGGTGCGGCCGCATCGCCTGCAGGTCGGCGGCGAACACGGCGTCCGTGCCAAGCAGCGCCTCCACGCTCATGGCCGCGGTGATGTCGGCCACGGTGAGCAGCTGGCGCAGATCGGCAACGGCCATCACCAGCATGCCGAGCATCCCGTCGGTGCCGTTGATGAGCGCCAGGCCCTCCTTCTCGCGCAACTCGACCGGCGTGATGGCCGCCTGCGCGAGCGCTTCGGCGGCCGGCCATAGCCGGCCGCCGGCGTCCCAGACCTCTCCCTCGCCCATCAGCGCGAGCGCGCAGTGCGCCAGCGGGGCCAGGTCGCCGGAGCAGCCCAGGCTCCCGTACTCGTGCACCACGGGGGTCAGCCCTGAGTTGAGCAACCCGGCATAGGTGCGTGCCGTCAGCTCGCGCACGCCGGTCCGGCCAGTGGCCAGCGTGGCCAGCCGGAGCAGCATCATCGCGCGGACGACCTCGTCCTCCACTTCGGGTCCCGACCCTGCCGCGTGGCTGCGGATCAGGCTGGCCTGCAACTGCGCCCGCAGGTCGGAGGCGATGAACCTGGTGGCCAGCGCGCCGAACCCGGTCGACACCCCATAGTGCGGCTGGGTGTCATCCGCGAGCGCGTCGATGATCTCCCGGCCGTGCCGCAGCGCTTCGAGCGCCTCAGGCGCGAGCTCCACCTTCGCCCGGTGCCGGGCAACGGCGAGCACAGCCTCCGGGGTCAGCGGGCCAGCCCCGACGACCACCGCCCGCAGACCCAACTCCCCCGCTGCCACCTGGCCAACTGCCGCCGTCCGCGAACTGGTCATGGCCTTCTCTTCCTCGAGTAGGTCAAGCGCTTCAGGCACCCAATCTAGGGTCTGGCCGATAATGCTTACCGGCACGGGCGGGGCTGGCCGACACCGTGCGGTGCCGATATCGTCTGCGTAATCCCCGCGCTACTGCAACCAGTGGGGCTGCCATGACAGAAGACTCGTTCGTCCCGTTGCCAGGCAGCGGCCGTCAGCCGGCCGCGGGCGCGCAGCCCGCCGGGCCTGCCGACCTGACTGCCCGGATCGAGCTAACCCTGGTCACCCGCAGGGTCGCCAGCCTGCCGGGAACACCGGTGCTGCTGTCCCGCGAGGAGTTGCGGGACAGTTACGGCGGCAGCCCGGCGGATCACGATCTCGTCGGCGAGGTGCTGACCGGCCTGGACCCGGCGATCGAGATAACCAGCAGCGACCCGGGATCTCGCCGGATGACCGTCGCGGGCCCAGCCGGGGTGCTCGCAGCCGTGTTCGGCGCCGAGCTGAGCTTGGTCACCAGCCCGGGCCCTGACGGCGCGCCGGTAACTCACAGGCACCGGATCGGTACGCTCCGGCTGCCGGCTGCCCTGGAGGGGATCGTGATCGCGGTCCTCGGCCTGGACGACCGTCCGCAGGCTGTCCCGCACGTCAGGTTCGCCGCCGCCAAGGCGGCGGCGCCGGTGTCCTACACCCCACCGCAGGTGGCGGACATCTACCAGTTCCCGGCCGGCACCACCGGCGCTGGCCAGACCGTCGGGGTCATCGAGCTCGGCGGCGGATTCGCCGATTCTGACCTTGACACTTACTTCTCTGGCCTCGGCATCACGACGCCGTCGGTTACCGCCGTCAGCGTCGACGGGGCCAGCAACGTCCCCGGCAAGGCGCCGCAGGGCGCGGACAGCGAGGTGCTGCTCGACATCGAGGTGCTCGGTTCCGTGGCTCCGGGCGCGGTGCAGCTCGTCTACTTCGCGCCGAACACCGACCAGGGCTTCGTGGACGCGGTGACCACCGCCGTCCACGCCTCGCCAACGCCGTCTACCGTCAGCATCAGCTGGGGTCAGGCCGAGTCGGCCTGGACCGCGCAGGCCATGACGGCGCTGGACGAAGCGATCGCCGACGGTGTGGCGATCGGCGTGACCGTGTGCGTGGCCGCAGGCGACAACGGCAGCAGCGACGGCGTCAGCGACGGCAAGCCGCACGTCGACTTCCCGGCATCCAGCCCGCACGCGCTGGCCTGCGGCGGCACCAGTCTGCAGGCCGACGTGTCGACGGGGGTGGTGACGTCCGAGACGGTATGGAACGACGCGGCTGGCGCGACCGGCGGCGGAGTCAGCGTGCAGTTCACGCTGCCGAGCTGGCAGGCCGACGCGGGCGTGCCAGCGGCTCCGGACGGCGGCACCGGTCGCGGGGTGCCCGACGTCGCCGGCAACGCCGATCCGGAGACCGGGTACCAGGTGCTCGTCGACGGTCAGAAGACGGTCATCGGCGGCACGAGCGCGGTCGCGCCGCTGTGGGCCGCCTTGACATGCAGGCTCGTGCAGGCGCTCGGCAGCCCGCTCGGTCTGCTGCAGCCGGCGCTCTACCAGGGAGTCGAGCCGGCGCAGCCGGTTGCTGGCCTGCGCGACATCACACAGGGCAGCAACGGCGCGTACAGCGCCGGTCCCGGCTGGGA
>JASIGS010000686.1 GCA_030052355.1 Streptosporangiaceae bacterium
GCATGCGCTCGCCCTGCCTACCGCTGCGCGCAGCACGTCGATGGTCAGCACCTTGGCGAGGTGACGCTTGTAGTCCGCGGGCCCGCGCTGGTCGGACACCGGGCGGCAGTGCTCCGCCGCGATCTCCCCGGCTCGTTCGAGGCTGTCCGGGCCCGGCTGCCTGCCGCGAAGGTACTCCTCGGCCTCGGCTGCCACGAAGTGCCTGGCGCCGAGCGCGGTCAGGCCGATGCCGACGTCGCCGATCCGCTCGCCGTCCAGCCACAGCGCCGCGCCCGCTGCCCCGACCGGCCAGTCGCCCGCGCGGCGTGCAACCTTCCGGTAGGCGCTGCCCATGCCTGCACGCACCGGCAGCCGTATCTCGGTGAGCATCTCGGCCGGCCCGACGACGGTTTCGTACGGGCCGGTGTGGAACTCGCGCGCGGAGACCTCCCTGCTGCCCGCGGCGCCGCGCACGACCATGGTGCCCTTCAGCGCGGCGAAGGCGGCTGACAGGTCCTCGGACGGGTCGGCCTGGCAGAGGGATCCGCCAATAGTGCCCCAGTTCCGCACGATCGGATCGGCTATGACGCGCTCGGCGTCGTGCAGGATGGCGAAGCGCTCTCCTGCCACCGCCGAGTCAAGCAGCTGTGCGTGCCTGGTCAGCGCCCCGATCCTGAGTACGTCGCCGGCCAGGTCGATGTGGCACAGGTCGGTGAGTGCGTTGATGTCGACCAGCACGTCAGGCTGGGCCAGGCGCAGCTTCATCATCGGTATCAGGCTGTGCCCGCCGGCCAGGATCCGCGCTTCGGGACCGTATCTTGTCAGCAGCGACAGGGCATGCTCGACACTGGTTGCCCGCTCGTACTCAACCTGCGCGGGAACCTGCAAGCCGCCTCCTCTCGGACCGACGCCGCCCGTCCCGAGTGTACGAACACGTGGCGGTGGCCATGCGTGCGGCGATGAGCCAGACTGGATTGAACCATGACGCTGACCCAGCTCAACGCGTTCGTCCTGGTAGCCCGGCTGGGTTCGGTCACCGCCGCAGCGAGCGCGCTCGGCGTGAGCGAGCCAGCCGTGTCCCAGGCGCTCGCCGCGCTGCGGCAGCACCTCGGCGACCAGCTGATCACCCGCGGCCCGGCTGGCATGACCCTGACACCGGGGGGTTCGCGGCTGCTGGCCACCGCTTCCCAGATCGTGGTGCTTGGCGCCGAGGCACAGGCCTCGGTACGCGCCGCCCAGGGCGCAGCTGAGCAGTTGCGGGTGGTGGCGACCTCGACGTTCGCCGAGTTCGTGGCAGGCCCGCTGATGGACGCGTTCACGCGCCGGCAGGCCGGCTCGGTTGAGGTCTCGACCGGGGTTGCTGTCACCGGCGAGCAGGGCGTACTGGTCGGGAACAGGCTCGCCGACGCGGCGCTCGGGCCCGCGCTGACGACAGAGCAGACCATGCCGATGGTCAGCGAGCCCATCTTCAGGTACCGGCTGGTCGTCGTTTCGGCCGGAAACTCCAGCCCGCGGAGTCGTCCCTCCGGGCCACCACAGCAGTGGCGCTGGCTCGTCGATCCTGGCGGCACCGACCCGGGCACAGAAACCGGAAAGCTGCTCGCCCGCTTGGGCGTGCCAGAGAAGAGCATCGGCGTGTTTCCCAGCCAGACGGCCGCGTGGGCCGCTGCGGCTGACGGCGCCGGGGTCGCTCCCGCAATCGAGCACCTGGTGTCGCATCAGCTCCGCCGCGGCGAACTGTCGCTCGTCGATGTGCCCGGCCTGCCCGCGCAGGCCACCTGGTACGCGACCATGCTGGAACGGCAGTACCGCAGCGCGGCCGCAAGTGCGCTGCGCAGGTTCCTGGCGACACCGGAGGCCATGCACTTGATGCGGTCTCCCACCACCGGCGTGCCACCTTCGCGATTCCGGCCACCGGTATACGTCACCATATGGAGCTGAAAGTAGACGATAGCTTGATTAGCCCGTCTTGGCGGTGCCAAGCTGTGTCCTTAAGCGAGAGCTTATTGGCAGGTTGCCAGGTTTTGCGTGGGCGATAGACCATGCAATTCACAACACCGGAGCCGGCGTCGTGCCGCGACGGCTGGCCTCTGAGCTTGGAGCGTGGGAATGCGGATCGAGTCCAGCGGGCATAGTAAGGGCAATCCGCGGTTGTTCGAGCTCATCGAGCACGCTCCGAAGGAGGGCAAGAGTCCCACCGTTTGGGCCTGGCCTGAGCTGATTGACTACCTGAAGATCGCCGGCCAGCCGGTGTCCGGGCCGTGGCCGCCGCACCAAGAGCCCAGGCCCGATCCGGACTACGACACGCTGCCCGTGGCCGTCGCCGACCCGCACTCGGCCGCCCGTCCAGCGCGGCCCGCCGGCGAGGCCGACGCGGGCGCTGACGCCTGACGGCGTCCGCACACCCCCTTCCCGGAAGACCGGAGGAAACGCATGTACCCCGCGCGGTTCCGCTACGAGGCAGCGCAGTCTCTCGACGAAGCGATCGCCTTGCTTCACGCCGGCGGCGACGACGCGAAGGTCCTCGCCGGCGGCCAGTCACTCGTCCCGCTCATGAAGCTGCGCTTCGCCTCGCCGACGCTGATCGTCGACATCAACAACATTCCGGGCCTGGCCTACCACCGCACCGATGCTGACGGGACGCTCCACGTCGGCGCACTGTGCCGGCACGCCGACCTCGAGCGCTCGGACTTGCTCCGTTCCACGCAGCCGACAATGGCGGCCGCGGCGCCGCTGATCGCCGATCCGATCGTGCGCAACCGCGGCACCCTGGTCGGATCGCTGTGCCACGCCGACCCGCAGGGCGACTGGGCGTCTGTCGTGCTGTCCCTCGGCGGCTCGGTGGTGGCGCAGGGCCCAGCCGGCCGCCGCACCATACCGATCGCCGACTTCGTCGTCGGTCCCTTCCAGAACGTCCTGGCGCCGGACGAGATCGCGGTCGAGGCCGTGATACCCCCCGCTCGCGGTGCGCGCGCGGGCGGCTACCTCAAGCTGGAACGCCGGGTCGGCGACTTCGCGACCGTCGGCGTCGCGGTCGCGGTGGAAACCTCCGGCGGGGTCGTGAGCCGGGCTGGCATCGCGCTGACCGGCGTCGGCGGGTCCACGATCGCGGCCACTGAGGCCGCCGCGGCGCTCGCCGGGAAGCCGGTCACCGCCGAGTCGATCGCGCAGGCCGCCGAGCTCGCTGCCGCGGCCGCGAGGCCGCGCACGGACCACCGGGGCAGCGCGGAGTACAAGCGGCACATGGTGCGCACCTTCGTGGAGCGCATCCTCACGGCTTCCGGTGACGGGAGTTCTCAGCACGGCCCAGGCGACGCTGCGGAAAGGGCGGCCTGACGATGACGATGGTGTTCGAGGACCGCAGCGACGACGCAGCGGCCGACATACCGGTACGCAGGATCAAGTTCTCGATTAACGGCGAGAGGAAGGCCGCCGAGGTCGAACCCAGGCTGCTGCTGTCGCACCTGATACGCCAGGGGCTCCGGCTGACCGGCACGCACATGGGGTGCGACACGACGAACTGCGGCGCGTGCACTGTGCTCGTCGACGGCAACGCGGTCAAATCGTGCACGATGCTCGCCGTGCAGGCCGATGGGCACGAGATCACCACCGTCGAGGGCCTGGCGACCGCCAGCGAGCTGCACCCGCTGCAGGAAGGCTTCAGGGAGGAGCACGGCCTGCAGTGCGGCTTCTGCACACCCGGCATGATGATGGCCGCCAAGGCGCTGCTCGACCGCAACCCTGACCCGACCGAAGAAGACGTCCGCTGGGCGCTGTCGGGCAATCTCTGCCGCTGCACGGGCTACCAGAACATCGTCAAGTCGGTCCTCTGGGCCGCCGCCAAGCTGCGATCGCAGGCTGGCGAGTAGGCCGGAGGAGCGGACATGACGCAGGCTGTTGACGAGATCAAGATCGGCGGCATCGGCGCGAGCCGTAAGCGCGTCGAGGACAACCGGTTCATCCGCGGCAAGGGCAACTACACCGACGACATCGTGCTGCCCGGCATGCTCTTCATGGAGATTCTCCGCAGCCCGCTGGCGCACGCGCGGATCAAGTCGATCGACGCGAGCAAGGCGTGGGACATACCCGGCGTCCACCTGGTGCTGACCGGCGACATGATGGCCACGCGCAACCTCGCCTGGATGCCGACGCTGTCCTATGACACTCAGGCGGTGCTGGCCACCGACAAGGTGCGGTTCCAGGGCCAGGAGGTGGCGTGCGTCATCGCCGACGACCCGTACATCGCCAAGGACGCGTGCGAGGCGATCGTGGTCGACTACGAGCCGCTGCCCGCGATAGTCAGCCCGCAGCAGGCGGTCGCGGACGGCGCGCCGGTCATCCGTGACGACAAGGTGAACCAGCCCGACAACGTGATCTTCAACTGGGAGGTCGGCGACGCGGCCGGCACCGAGCGCGCCTTCGCTCAGGCCGACACGGTCTCGAAGCTGGACCTGCACTACCCGCGCTCGCACCCGTCGCCGATCGAGTGCTGCGGCTCGATCGCCGACTTCAACCGGGCCACGTCCAAGCTCACCGTGTACATGACCACGCAGGCGCCGCACATCATCAGGGCCGCTGTAGCGATGGTGGCCGAACTGCCTGAGCACATGATCAGGATCATCTCGCCGGACATCGGCGGGGGTTTCGGTAACAAGGTCCCCGTCTACCCGGGCTACGTCTGCTCGATCCTGGCCTCGATCCTGCTCGAGCGGCCGGTCAAGTGGATCGAGGACAAGAGCGGGAACCTGATCTCCACCGGATTCGCGCGCGACATCTACCTGCACGGCGAGATGGCGCTGCGCAAGGACGGCAAGATCCTCGGCGTGCGGATGCACTGCGATTCCGACCACGGCGCTTTCTTCTCCGACGCCCAGCCGAGCAAGTTCAAGATCGGGCTGCTGCACTCCGCGTTCGCGGCATACGACATCCCGGCTGCACACCTGACCGCGCGCGGCACATACAGCAACAAGGCTCCAGGCGGCGTCGCCTACAGGTGCTCGTTCCGCGTCACCGAGGCGATGTTCTTCCAGGAGCGGATGATGCAGGCCGCCGCCGACGACCTGGGCCTGGACCAGGCGGCGTTCCGCCGCATGAACTTCGTCCGCGACGACGACTTCCCGCACCGCACGCCGTTCGGCTTCCTCACCGACTCGGGACAGTACGCCAAGTGCCTGGACGTCGGGCTGAAGGCGATCGACTACGAGGACTTCCGGCGCCAGCAGCAGGAGGCCCGCGAGCGCGGCAGGCTGCTGGGCCTCGGCATCTCCACCATGACCGAGCCGCTCGGCGCCGGGAACAGCAGGGAGTTCGACATCCTCGGCATCAAGATGTTCGACTCGGCCGATCTCAAGGTCCACATGACCGGCAAGGCCATCCTGCGCACCGGCGCCCGTACCCAGGGCCAGGGACACGAGACAACCTGGGCGCAGATCGTCGCGCACGAACTCGGCATCCCGGCCGAGGACGTCGTGGTCGAGGAGGGCGACACCGACACCGCCCCGTTCGGCATGGGAACGTACGCGTCCCGGTCGACTCCGGTGGCGGGGGCCGCGGTCGCCATGGTGTCGCGCAAGATCCGCGCGAAGGCACGCAAGCTGGCCGCGCACTTGCTCGAGGTGTCCGAAGAGGACGTCGAGTGGGAACTCGGCCGGTTCTACGTGCGCAGCGCGCCAGACCGCGGCGTGACGATCCAGGAGTGCGCGGTCGCCGCCTACGCGAACATGCCTGACGGCATGGAGCCCGGCCTCGAGAACACCGCCTACTACGACCCGCCGAACCTGACCTGGCCGTTCGCGGTGTACATCGTGACCGTCGAGGTCGACCCGGCGACCGGGGTCTGGGACGTGCTCAAGACGGTCGCCGTGGACGACTGCGGCGTCCGGATCAATCCCATGATCGTCGAAGGCCAGATCATGGGCGGCCTGGCCGAGGCGTACGCGATGGCGAACATGCAGTTCATAACGTTCGACGCCGACGGCAACTGTGTCGGCTCTAACTACATGGACTACCTGCTGCCCACCGCGTGGGAGACACCAGGCTTCGAGCTCCACAGCGAGGTCGTCACTCCGTGTCCGCACCATCCGCTTGGCGCCAAGGGGATCGGGGAGTGCGCGGCGGTCGGCGGACCCGCGGCGTTCGTCAACGCCGTGCTGGACGCGCTGTCCGGCACCGGCGTCCGCAACATCGACATGCCGCTGCTACCCGACCGGGTCTGGGAGGCCCTGACCCACCACCACGACGTCTCTGGCGCACCGCCGGTGCGGTCGGACGACTAGGCGCGTCTCGT
>JASIGS010000687.1 GCA_030052355.1 Streptosporangiaceae bacterium
TCTCGGTGTCGGGCAGGCCAAGGTAGTACCGCAGCGCGAGCACCTCGCGGGCGCGTCGGGGCAGCCGGGCGACGGCCTGCAACGTGAGCCTCGTGTCCTCACGCGCCATCGCCGCGGCCTCAGCCGACCACACCGACGGCTCGTGCTGCCTTGGTCGCCCGAACGCGGTCCTGCGTGCCCGGTGCACCGACCGGCACCCGTTGATGACGCTGACCCGCAGATAGCCGAATGCCTTATCCGGGCTGGTCAGCGTCGGTGCCTTCCGGTACAGGGCAGCGAACGCCTCCTGCACGACGTCCTCGGCCGTTGGTTTGTCGCCGACCAGCAGCATCGCGGTCCTGACGAGAGTGAGCCCGTGTTCCCTGTACAACTCGGTGACAAACCGGCCGGCCTCTTCGGACGTCAGCGGCGCGACGGCCCGCCGCTCTTCCGCCGCCACGCTCCGTTCGGCAGGTCCGGCTGGCGCGGCCATCTCGCCCCTGCGGAGATGGCCTGCCGCGGCGTTCGCTGCATCGTCGAGGTTTCCCGGAATGCGTGCTAACGGGGCACTCACGGGCAGCCTCCGGCGGGGCCGGCCGACGAAGATCGGGCGGGGAAAATTGAGTACGGCATACAAGAGACGCCGCCCGCGGCGAAATTGCTGAGTCCGCGACCGATATTTTTGGGTTCGCCCGGGCCGACGTCGTGACCAGCTGGCGGGATGCGGATGGCGGAAGTGATCAGTAGTGCCGCGAACCCACTCGTCAAGCGCGTGCGGGCGCTGGCCGACCGCAAGCACCGGCGGACCGAGTCGGCGTTCGTGGTGCAGGGCATCCAGCCGGTCTGGCAGGCCGTCGAGGCCGGCGCCGACATCGAGACGCTGATCGTCGCGCCGTCGCTGCTGCGTCACGCCGGCGCCGCAGCGATGGTCGCCGCTCAGGAGGCCGCAGGCGTCCGCGTCGCCCGGCTGTCGGCCGAGCTGTTCGGGCGGATCGCCGACCGGGACGGCCCGTCTGGGCTCGCGGCGATCGTGCGGTCACAGCCGCTCGGCCTCGGCGACCTGACTGTCGGCGACGGTTCGCTGTTCGCGGCGCTGCACTCGCCGGGAAATCCAGGGAACCTCGGCACGATCGTCCGCACCGCGAGCGCGGTCGGGGCCGCCGGCGTCATCCTGATCGGCCCGTCCGCCGACCCGTACGACCCGGCCGCGGTGAAGTCCAGCATGGGCGCGCTGTTCACCGTTCCGGTCGTCGGCGTGCCGTCGGCGGCCGACTTCCTGCAGTGGGCCGCACGCAACGACATAACTGTGGCCGCGACCTCCGCCAGGGCCAGCGTCTCGTGCTGGGAGGCGGACCTGCAGCCGCCGCTCGCGGTGCTGCTCGGCAGCGAGGGCACCGGCCTGCCTGACGACCTCCTCGACGGGGCTGGCCTGACGGTCGCTATCCCGATGACCGGGACCGCCGAGTCGCTCAACCTTGCGGTTGCGGCTGGCATCCTGCTCTACGAGGTGCGTCGCCGCACCGGCCTACCAGCCGGCGGGTTTCTGGACCGTTAGTCGCTGCGGAGGCTTGGTCGGCGACGGCGACATAGCCAGGGCCAGGTCAGCCGGTCTTGAGCCGTTCCACCGGCTGGCCGGTGATGCGCGCGATGAGGTCGAAGTCCTTGTCGACATGCAGCACCGTGAGCCCGCCAAGCTCAGCGGTCGCGGCGACGATGACGTCGGGGATCGAAGGTGCCCGGTGTTGACCCCGGTCAGCAAGCAGGGTGAGTACTTCTACCGCGCGATCCTCGATGGCTGGAGTCTGGTGTTCCACCGGCATTGCCGACAACGGCGGCTGCTGCCAGCCTGCACGCAGGTCAGTGCCGGATCGAGCCGAGTAGCCGACTTCCAGCCGGGTCACGGTGGCAAGCCGCACCAGCCCCTGTTCGATCCGGGCCGCCCACTGCGCCGCGTCAGGACTGGCGGCCAGCCGGAGCAAGGCGGACTTGTCGATCAGCCAGTCCGTCACCGCCATGCCTGTGACATCACCGTTGGGTCGGCTAGGTCGGCAAACGCATCGGCGAACCACGCCAGATCTTGCGTCGTCACAGCGGCACTGCTTGCGGCGGCGTCCTGCGCTAGCCGACGCCGCACGTACTCACTACGTGATATGCCAAGCCGCCCGGCTCGCGCATCGACGGCAGCTATCACGTCATCCGGCACGTCACGGATCAGCATGTCAGTCATGAACGCCTCCCTATGATATCCCATGATAGCGCGCCCGTTCCGGCGGAGATCTGCGGACGTTGGCCGGTCGTGCTGGCCAGCAGAAGCGGATGCGGCAAGATGACTGGATGGCTCGTTCCGGGGATCCGGCCGCGCTGCCGGTCATTGACGTCAGACCGCTCATGGCAGGCGGGCAGGCCGCCGCGGCGGCTGCGGTCGCTGTGCAGATCCAGGCCGCCTGCCAGGATCGCGGTTTCTTCTACGTGACCGGGCACGGCGTGCCGGCCAGCCTGCTGGCCGAGCTGGCCGATCTGAGCGCCGAGTTCTTCTCGCTGCCGCTAGCTGACAAGCAGGAGATCGCCATGGAGCACGGCGGGCGTGCCTGGCGGGGCTACTTTCCTGTCGGCGCGGAGCTCACCTCGGGGCGGCCGGACCTGAAGGAAGGCTTGTACTTCGGGACCGAGTTGCCCGACGATGACCCGCGCGTGCTCGCTGGGCTTCCGCTGCACGGCCGCAACCTGTTCCCGCGGCAGGTGCCCAGGCTGCGCCCGGTGGTGCTCGCCTACCTCGACGCGCTGACGGCCGCCGGCCAGGCCGTGCTGGCCGGCGTCGCGCTGAGCCTCGGACTTGACGCCAGCTACTTCGCTGCCGGGTACACCGCAGACCCGACGGTGCTGTTCCGGATCTTTCACTACCCGCCGTCGCCACCACAGGACGACGGCTGGGGCGTGGGCGAGCACACCGACTACGGGCTCGTGACCCTGCTCGCGCAGGACGACAGCGGCGGCCTGCAAGTGGCCGCGCCCGAGGGCTGGATCGACGCTCCGCCGATTCCGGGGACGCTGGTCTGCAACATCGGCGACATGCTCGACCGGCTGACCGGGGGCTGGTACAGGTCCACGCCGCACCGCGTCCGCAACCTCAGCGGCCACGGCCGGCTGTCGTTCCCCTTCTTCCTCGACCCGACGTTCGGCGCCGAGGTACCAGCGCTGCCCGAGCGCGCCGCCGCCGCGGCGGACGGCACACGCCGCTGGGACGGCCAGGACCTGCGCGCGTTCACCGGCACATACGGCGACTACCTGCTCGGCAAGGTGTCCAAGGTGTTCCCGCAACTCAGCCGGGAGGCACTGGGCTAGTCGCGTGCTGGCCGGTCCGCTGCGGGGTGCCACCCGCGCGAAGTGCCAGGAACGCGCCAGTGGCGTAGCAGGCAAGCGCCAGTGCCCACAGCCCCGCCATGATCATCGAGCTGAACCCCATCCCGTAGTCCAGGAAGCTCACGCCGTTGAAGCCGGCGCCGATGATGGCCAGAGCGCCGAGCACCGAGAGCGTCGTTACCGCACGGCTGGCCCGTCGCCAGGTGTGCACCACGCTCGCGATCGCGGCGACGACGAGCGCCAGGCCGAACGCCGTGTGCGCGGCCGCCCACGCCGGGCCGCTGGAGATTACCCACGAGATCCCGGAAACCGCGCCGCCGAAGTAGTTGCCGGCGCTCGCACCCGGGTGCTTGGCCGGCAGCACGATGAACACGTTCACCACCATGCCGAGCAGGTACTGGACGAGCAGCAGGCAGCAGGCGGTGAGGTTGACAGCGATCAGCCGTCTCATGCGTCTGGATTCCTTCGGCGCGAAGGAACGTATCTCGGGCCGGCACCACAGTAACCGCCACGGACCGACCGCGCTGCCGCATACCAGGGACCGCGCAGCTGCGGCAGGACCCGGCAGCACCACAGCACACGGCCACCACCAACGTTGGCCAGGGCCTCGCGAACCCGCACGGCAGGCGCCGCGGTTCGTGCGGGTGCCCCAGCAGCCGACGGCCAGGAACGGCCACTGCGACACCTTCCTGACCGTCGCCCGCCTCGCGAGACCCTGTAGCACCAACGGTTACCGATGTTTCTTTGTGACTCCTGATAGGAAGCTGTCTTCTTGCTCTGTGCGGCCCCAGCCGGGTAGACCTGATTACATCCTGTTTGGCAGGATTGGTCCGGAGCCGGGCATGACCGGCAACTGGGAGGCTGGACGCACATGGGCGTGCTGCACATCGAAGTGGACCCGGCCGAGGCAGGATTCGACAAGGCGAGGCTGGACCGGATCGACCGGCATTTCGCGCGCTACGTCGATGACCGGAAGCTGGCAGGCTGGCTGATCACGGTCGCCCGGCACGGCAAGCTCGCGCACGTTTCCTGCTACGGCCAGCGCGACCTGGAGGCGGACCTGCCGGTCGAGCCTGACACGCTGTGGCGCATCTTCTCGATGACCAAGCCGGTCACCTCGGTCGCGGCGATGATGCTTTTCGAAGAGGGCGGCTTCCAGCTCACCGACCCGGTCTACCGGTACATCCCGTCCTTCCGTGACGTCCGGGTGTTCGCCGGGGGCAGTGACGTCAGTTACAAGACGGTGCCCGCCACCGAGCCGGTCCGCATCTGGCACCTGCTCAGCCACACCTCGGGCCTGACCTACGGTTTCATGCGCAATCATCCGGTGGACGCCATTTACAGGGAACGTGGCTTCGAGTGGGGCTCACCCCGAGGCATTGGTCTCGCCGAGTGCTGTGACATATGGGCGTCGATGCCGCTGCTGTTCCAGCCGGGCACCCAGTGGAGCTACTCGGTGGCCACCGACGTGCTCGGCCGGGTCATCGAGGTGGTCTCCGGCCAGCGGCTCGACGAGTTCTTCGCCAGCAGGATCCTGCATCCGCTCGGCATGACCGACACGGCGTTTTTTGCCGGGCCGGACGACGCGTCCCGCGTCGCCGCGCTGTACGGACGCGGCCAGGACAGGAAGCTCAGCCGGCTCGACGCGACGGGCAAGGGCGCCTTCCGTGAACCGTCCAACCACAGCGGTGGCGGGGGGCTGGTGTCGTCAGCAGCCGACTACAACCGCTTTACCCAGATGCTGCTGCACCGGCCAGACAGCCCGGCGGGTGAACTTGACGGCGTCCGGCTGCTCAGCCCGCGCACAGTGGCCTACATGACGCGCAACCACCTGCCCGGCGGTGCCGACCTCCAGCAGTTCGGCCGGCCGGTCTACGCCGAGTCCGCGGACGCTGGCGTTGGCTTCGGGTTGGGTTTCGCCGTTGTGATCGACCCGGCGGCGACCAAGAACCTGTGCTCGGCCGGCGAGTTCAGCTGGGGCGGCGCGGCTTCGACGACGTTCTGGGTGGACCCGGCCGAGCAGCTGACGGTCGCGTTCTTCACCCAGCTGATGCCGTCAAGTGCCTACCCGATCGGGCCACAGCTCCGTCAGCTCGTCTACCAGGCCCTGACCGGCTAGCACCTCGTGATGATCAAATTCTAGTCGTCTTCTAGCGCACCGGCCAAAGCTAGAAATGGCCGCCAGGCAGGCGGCCATTGCCCAGGGGAGGTCGGTCCAATTGAGCCTCGTGACGTGTCCGCAGTGCGGGATGCCCGCCGAGATCGCTGAGCGCTTCTGGCTCAGCAGCACCGACGGGCCCGTCGAGCACATCGCGCTTCAGTGCGTCGCTGGCCACTACTTCCGGATGGCGCTGGACCGGCTGGCCGCGCCGATCCCGGTGCCCAGCCAGGCCGCGGTGTCCGGCGGCAGCTTCCCGTCCTGAAGCGGCCCGCTGGCCAGCAGTATCTCCTCGTGCGCCGGGAGCGGCACGTGCCCGGCGGAGATGTTGACCACGCAGGCGAACCCGCCAGCCCGGCCGAACGCCAGCACCCCGTCGGGCGCGTCAAGCCAGGTCAGCGTGCCGTCGCCGAGGGCGGGCAGTGACTTGCGGATGGCCAGGGCAGCCCGGTACAGCGCGAGCATCGAGTCCGGGTCCGCGTCCTGAGCGTCTGCCGCCAGCGACCGCCAGCGTTCTGGCTGCGGCAGCCACGGCCCGGCTCCGTCCGGCGGGCCGAACCCGAATCCCGGCGCGTCGGCCTGCCATGGCAGCGGCACCCTGCAGCCATCGCGACCACGGATGACGTGACCGGTACGTTCCCATACCGGATCCGCTAGCAGCTCGTCGGGGATGTCCTCGACCTCCCACAGGCCGAGCTCCTCGCCCTGGTATACGTAGGCGCTGCCGGGCAGCGCGAGCGTCAGCAGGGCCGCTGCCCGCGCGCGCCTGGTCCCGAGTTCGAGATCCGCGGGGCCGGGATCCAGCCACCGCTGGCGGCTGGTGTCGGCCCGGCCGTACCTCGTCACGTGCCTGGTCACGTCGTGGTTGGACAGCACCCACGGTGCTGCGGTGCCGATGCTGGCGAGCGCGGTCTCGATGACGTCGCGCAGCCTGGCGGCGTCCCACGGGGCGGTCAGGTAGTCGAAGTTGAAGGCCGTGTGCAGCTGATCGCCGAGCAGGTACGGCCGCAGCCTGGTCAGCGGCTTGATCCACAGTTCGCCCACGAAGACGCGGTCCGGTGAGTAGGAGTCGATCAGCTGCCGCCAGCCGCGGTAGATGTCGTGCAGGCCGTCCTGGTCCTCCCACGGCCTGCGAGCGTCGGCTGGCAGCCCGGCGACGTCCGGCAGTGCCGGGTCCTTGACCATGCAGTCGGCCACGTCGATGCGGAATCCGTCGACGCCGCGGTCGAGCCAGAACCGCAGGATGTCGTCGAACTCGGCCCTGACCTCCGGGTTGTCCCAGTTCAGGTCCGGCTGCTCCTTGGCGTACAGATGCAGGTACCACTCGCCGGGGCTGCCGTCGGCCTCGGTGACCCGCGTCCAGGCCGGGCCGCCGAAGTTCGACGGCCAGTCATTCGGCGGCAGGTCGCCTGTCTCGCCCCGGCCTGGCCTGAACCAGAACCTGGCACGTTCCGCGCTGCCAGGCCCGGCGGCGAGAGCCTGCACGAACCATGGGTGACGATCGGAACAGTGGTTCGGCACGATGTCGATGATGACCTTGAGCTGATGCGCGTGAGCCGCGTCTACGAGCGCTTCTGCCTCGGCCAGCGTCCCGAAGACCGGGTCGATGTCACGGTAGTCGGCGACGTCGTAGCCCCCGTCCGCCATGGGCGAGACGTACCACGGGTTGAGCCACAGGGCGTCCACGCCGAGCCGGGCGAGGTAGGGCAGCCGGGCCAGCAGCCCGGCCAGGTCGCCGACGCCGTCGCCGTTCCCGTCCGCAAAGCTGCGCAGGTAGACCTGATAGACAACGGCGCCCTGATGCCAGCTTGCCCGGCTCTGGCGGTCGGTCACCCGCGGGGAGCGCGGTGCCTGGCCCGCGGCGCCGCGTCGTCACTGCTCAGCGCGCCGGCCGCAGCCGCAGCGTCGTCGGCCTTCCGCTCCTTCCTGACCTGGAGCGCCTTGTGCACGATGAGGACGATGAGCATCAGCAGGACAACCGCGATCAGCAGGTCGCTGGCGTGCGAGACGTTCTTGGATGCCTTGTCCCAGTCGCTGCCCAGCTCGTAGCCGATCACGGAGAGCGCCGTGGCCCAGACCACAGTCCCGATGAGGTTGAACAGCTCGAACGACAGCAGCGGTACCTCCATGAAGCCGGCTACGAGGCCGGCGAAGGCGCGGACGAGCGGTATGACCCGGGCCACCGCCACCGTCCAGCGGCCCCGCCCATCGAAGAACCGCTCGACCCGTTCGACGTCCTTCCTGGTCATCAGCAGGTACCTGCGGTAGCGCTCGATCGCGGGCCGCCCGCCCAGCCGGCCGAGGCCGTAAGCGGCGGACGATCCAAGCAGCTCGCCGATCGTGCCGACTACGATCACGAGCGGCAGGCTGAGATGCCCCTGGAACGCGAGAACGCCGGAGAACCCGAAGACGATCTCGGACGAGATCGGGATACAGCAGGCTTGGATGAAGGCCAGGACGATGAGGGCCCCGTAGCCCGCATCCGTCAGAAACGTCTGCATGGTCTCATGTTCTACCAGGTCGGATCGTGTGGATCGGTCGGCATCGCCGCATCGCTCTTTAGCAGACGGTAGCTCGGTACCGGAAAAAGTTCGTGCCCCGCCCTCTCGGGGAGGACGGGGCACGTGTGCCGGCCACCTGAGCCGGGATGGGGGGATAGCCCGGCGGCCTGGCGGGTCCGGCCGCCCGTGGGGGGGATACGGGCGGCCGGAGGCTTGTGACTCTAGCGGACCTGCATCGCTGCCTGCTTAACCAGCTGTGCGGCTTGGGTTTCCCACTGCGCGTAAGCGGTAGGGGCAGCCGAGCCCTGGACGCCCTGCGCTGCCTGCCACAACGGCTGGCTGGCCCAGCCAGGGTTGCTGGCCTGGTACTGCGCCAGGGCGCGGAGGAACGCGTCGGACGAGTACACCGGGTTCATGACCTGCTGGGCCGAGCCCCAGCCCATGTCCGGCTGCTGCTGGAACAGGCCGAGCGAGTCGCTGGTGCCGTAGTTGATGTTGAACAGCCGCGACTCCTGCATGGCGGTTGCGACCGCGACCACCGCAGACCGTACGCCCATGTGCATGTCCAGCGCCTGCTGGACGATGGTCCTGGCGTTCTGCGCCTGAGCCTGGGTGATCGGCATCCACTGCTGCGGCCCGGTCGTCGCGGTCGGCATCAGCTGGTCAGCGGCGGGGACCTGGCCGTGGGCCGCCGCAACCGGGTTGGTCTGGCTGTTCAGCTCGTGGCTGAC
>JASIGS010000082.1 GCA_030052355.1 Streptosporangiaceae bacterium
GCGAGCCGGGCGAAGTTGTGGTCGACGAGCAGCACCGACCCGCCGTCGGCGACCCGCTCGCACACCGCGGCGTCGAGCGCCCGCCGGGCGGCCTGGTCCAGACCAGTCCACGCCTCGTCGAGTACGAGCAGCCCCGGCCGGGACATGAACGCCTGAGCGATCGCGACCTTCTGGCACGTTCCCTTCGATAGCGTCCGCAGCGGCATGGCCGCGAACTCCGAAGCCCCGAGCCGGCCCAGCCACTCGTCGGCCGCTGTCCCGGCATCGGCTCCGTGCAGGCCGTGTATGCGCCCCATGTGCAGCAGGTAGTCCCGCGCGGAGAACGCGAGCCAGCCAGGGAAGCGCTCTGGCACGTAGCCGGTACGCGGCCGCCCGGTGACCCGTCCGGCCGACGGCGTCATCACGCCGGCGGCCACCCGCAGCAGCGTTGACTTGCCGCTGCCGTTCGGGCCCTCAAGCCTGATCAGCTGCCCGGCCGCGACCTCGAGGCTGACATCCCTGACCACCCACGGCTGACGCAGCCCGTAACGCTTGCCGACCGCTTCCAGCCGCACCTGGCTCCCCTCAACGTAAGCCCTGACAAACGATATGCTGCCGCGCCCAGTCCAGCCGGCCAGCAAGACCAGCGATGGCTGGGCAAAGGTCACAGATCTGCAACTTCTGGTGATCCGTACTAGCCAGCCAGGCCCAGGCGATCAAGCTGCAACAAGAGGGCACAGATGCCCGCAGCCGGAAGGGGACCTCATGGGGAACAGGGGGCTGCTGCGTGCGATGGCGATCGCCGCGCCCGTGGCACTCGTAGCGCTGTCGGCCACGGCCGGAGCGCAGGCAGTCTCGGCCGGCTCGCAATCCGCGGCCGGCCGCAGCGCGAGCTCGGGTAGCGCGGCCAAGCTGTCGACCAAGGTCACCGACAAGGTGATCATCGTTCTCAGGAACCAGCTTCCGGCTGTCCCCGACACACCATCGCTGTCCGCGACCAGGGCAGCCGACGTCGCAAAGCTGCAGCGGCCGATCCTGACATCCCTCACCGCCACGCACGCCAAGGACGTCAAGAGCATCTCCCTGGTCAACGCCGTGGCCGCTACCGTCTCGCCGGCTGAGGCGCAGGACCTGCGGGCCAACATCCTGGTCAAGGAGGTCATCCAGGACGTGCCGGTCAAGCTCGCGACCGCGACGTCGCTGCCGAAGGCTGCCACCAAGGGCATCAAGCCACTGCCGGGCGCCTGCCTGGCGAACGGCCGCGTGCAGCTCGACCCGGAGGCCATCGAGAACATCCACGCGGCCAGCCAGTCCGGCAAGGGCCAGACCGCTCAGGCGCTCGGCTACACCGGCGCGGGCGTCCGGGTCGGCTTCATCGCGGACGGCCTCGACATCAACAACCCCGACTTCATCCGGCCCGACGGCAAGCACGTGTTCATCGACTACAAGGACTTCAGCGGCGCGGGCACCAACGCCCCGACCGACGGCGGCGAGGCGTTCCTCGACGCCAGCTCCATCGCGGCGCAGGGCCGTGAGGTCTACAACGTGGCCAACTACGCGACCACGCTGGACGAGCCGTGCAACATCAGGATCCTCGGCGTCGCCCCGGGCGCGAGCCTGGTCGGGCTGGTCTTCACCTCGGAACTGCTCTACAGCTCCGGGCTGCTCGAGGCCATCGACTACGGGGTCAGCCACGACCACGTGAACGTGCTCAACGAGTCGTTTGGCTCGAACCCGTTCCCGGACGAGGAGAGCCTGGATCTCACCGACGAGGCCGACGACGCGGCCGTCGCAGCGGGCGTGACCGTCGTGGTGGCGGCCGGCGACTCCGGCGTGACCAACACCATCGGCTCACCCGCGACCGACCCGAACGTCATCTCCGCCGGCGCGACGACCACCTACCGCGCCTACGCGCAGACCGGGACCGGGGGCATCACGGCACCGGGCGTCAAAGGCTGGATCGACAACAACATCAGCGGCCTCAGCTCCGGCGGGTTCGACCAGAACGGGGCCACCGTGGACGTCGTCGCGCCCGGCGACCTCAACTGGGCGCTGTGCACCCCGAAGCCAGACCGGTACTTCGCGTGCACCAACTACGCAGGCAAGCCGGCCTCGGTCGAGCTCACGGGCGGGACCAGCGAGGCGTCACCGCTGACCGCGGGCACCGCCGCCCTCGTGATCCAGGCCTACGCAGAGGCTCACGGCGGGCACCACCCGAGCCCCTCGGTCGTCAAGCAGATCATCATGTCGACCGCCGAGAACATCAACGCGCCGGCCGACCAGCAGGGCGCTGGCATGATCGACGCCTACCAGGCGGTGCTCGCCGCCCGCTCCTACCCTGGCGGCACGCAGAAGCCAAGCGGCGCCGCGATCCTGGACAGCGCGACGCAGCTCAACGCCGTCGGCTCGGCCGGCACCAGCGAGCAGTTCACCGAGACGCTGACCAACGACGGATCGGCCAGCTCGACCGTCGGCCTCACCAGCAGGACGCTCGGCCCCTACCAGCCGGTGCTGTCCGAGCCGCTGACGCTGACCTCGGCATCCGGCTACGCCGCAGCGGTGACGTTCTCCGTGCCGCCGGGCCAGGCCCGGCTGAACGTGTCGATGGCCATGCAGGGAGCAGTCAACCTCAGCCTCATCGCGCCCGACGGCGATCTGGCCGAGTACAACCTCCCGCAGGGCTACGGCAACTACGGCAACGCCCAGGTCGCCGAGCCGGCCGCGGGTACCTGGACCGCGCTGATCGGGGGCCTGCCGATCGAGGGCGGGAACATGAAGACCGAGTTCGAGGCCAGCACGGCGACCTGGCAGTCGTTCGGCACCCTGTCCGCCAGGTCTCTGACCCTGGCACCAGGGGCCTCGGGCAGCTTCACGCTGACCGTGCCGCTTCCGTCGCAGCCGGGCGACGTGGCCGGGTCGATCCTGGTGCACGGCGCGGTCACGAACTCCATCCCGGTCACGCTCCGCACCCTGGCGCCGACGCCGGACCCGAGCACGACGTTCACCGGCACGCTCACCGGGGGCAACGGCCGGTCGCCGGGTACCGGGCAGACCAGCTACTACCAGTTCCAGCTGCCGACCGGACTGACCGCGCTCAACGCGGAGGTGAGCACGCCTAACCCGAACAACACGTTCTTCGCCGAGCTGGTCGACCCTGTCACCGGCGAGGTGGCGTCCGCGGCGTTCAACGGACTCGTCCAGCTGAACGCTTCGGGCGAGCCCGTCTACACCCTCGAGAACGGCGCGCAGCTGCACGTGCTCGACCCGGATCCAGGAACGTGGACGCTCGTGATCGATTTCTTCGACGCGGTCTCGGGCACCGCGGTGTCGCAGCCGTTCACGGTCACGCTGAACGACACGCCGGTGACCTCCTCGGCCACCGACCTGCCGGATTCGGCGAGCACGGTGCTGCCGGCCGGCTCTCCGGTGACCGCGTACATCAACGTCACCAACACGGGCAACGCGCCGGAGGCGTACTTCGTGGACGCGCGGCTGAGCACCCAAGCGACGATCTCGCTCGCCCCGCAGCTCCTCTCGACCCTGCCGGTGCCCAACGACCTGGGCATAGCGCCGTCGTGGCTGGTGCCGTCGCAGACCACCTCGATAACGGCCACGGCAACGGCCTCGGAGAAGCTGGTGTTCGACCTCAACTACGCCTTCGGGGACCCGGATGTGATCTCGACGACCGGGACGACGGCCACTGCCTCGGTGTCGGCCACATCCCCGTCCCAGGTCGCGAGCGGGATGTGGA
>JASIGS010000688.1 GCA_030052355.1 Streptosporangiaceae bacterium
CGAAAAGCCCTTCGCCCGGCGCCCGGACACGTCGGTGAGGCCCACGAGTTCGAGTACCTCGCCGACCCGCCGCTTCGGCAGGTTGTTGGATTGCGCCAGGCAGAGCAGGTGGTCGTAAGCGCTCCGGCCCCCGTGCAGAGCCTTAGCGTCGAGCAGCGCGCCTACCTGGTGCATCGGGTCGGCCAGCCGGTCAAACGGCTGCCCGTTGACGGTGACCTGGCCGGATGTGGGCCGGTCCAGGCCCAGTATCAGCCGCATGGTCGTGGTCTTGCCCGCCCCGTTCGGGCCGAGGAAGCCGGTGACCTTGCCGGGGGTCACGGTGAACGACAGGTTGTCGACCGCCACCGTGCCCCCGTAGCGCTTGGTGAGGCCCTTCGCCTCGATCATGTCTGTCAGTCCCTTCGCAGTCCGCTGACACGACCATCAGTGTCAGCGAAAGACGCGTAATAGCGCGTCGGCCGGCGTGCTGATTTGCCCTCACTCCGATGAGGGTCGGCGTCATTCTGGGGTATGGCCTGCCGGCTGACTCCCCGTCAGCCCGCAGGCGTACTCCTGGACGCGCCGGCGTCAGCCTCTAGCCGCGCGCGGACGACAGAACCTCGAGGGCAGCCTGGACCAACTCGCGTCGTCGGGTGGCCCCGCCGTCGGAGTCCCTCGCGCCGTCGGCCGCCGCCGCGCTTTCTGACCACGCGGCGGCGCACAGGGCGCGCAGGCCGTCCATGTCATCGCCAGAGCCGGAGAGTTCGAGTGATCCGGCGCGCGCGGTCCAGCCGCCGCACCTGAACAGCCCGCCGTCCGCCGTCACCTCGGGCTGTCCGGTGTTCAGACCCGCCACGTCCCTCGCCACGTAGGTCGGCCGGTGCTGCGGCGGCGCCAGCACCAGGTCGACGGGCGTGGTGACTCCGGTCAGCACGAGCAGGCTGTCCGCCCCGACACGGACCGATCCCTCGATGTCGGTGTCCAGCCGGTCACCCACGACCAGCGGCCGGACCGATCCGACCCGCTCGACGGACTCGGCGTGCAGTGGCGGCTCAGGCTTGCCGGCGACGATAGGCTTCCGGCCGGTCGCGGTGACCAGGACCTGCACGAGAGAGCCGTTGCCGGGCTGCGGCCCGCGCGAGGTGGGCAGCGTCGCATCGGTGTTCGACGCCACGTACAGCGCGCCGGCCCTGATGGCCAGCGCTGCCTCGGCGAGCAGCCCGTAGCTGATGTCCGGCGCGTAGCCCTGCACGACCGCCTGCGGGTGCTCGGCGGCCACCGACACCGGGCGCAGGCCGCGGTCCCTGACCGCGAGCCGCAGGCCTATGCCGCCGACCACCAGAACCGGCGCCCCGGCGGGCAGCCGCCCGGCCAGCACTCGCGCCGCCGCCTGGGCCGAGGTGACGATGTCGGACGCCGTCGCCCGGATGCCCATGCCGGTCAGTTGTGCGGCGATCGCGTGCGGGGTGCGGGACGCGTTGTTGGTCACGAACGCGAGCCGCATGCCCGCTCCGGCGGCGGCCGACAGCGCGCCGGCAGCGCCGGGGATGGGCACGCCGCCGAGATAGACCACCCCGTCCAGGTCGAGCAGCGCGGCGTCATAGTGCCGGCTGAGCGGCTCCGCGCTGCCACGCAGCCATCGGCCGGCCCCGGAAGCGGATGCGGCCGGCACGACACCGGCCGTGGACGGCCCGTTCCCGGTCAAATGGTGCCCTCCTTCCTGGCCCGCAACGTAGCGCGGACGCTCCGGAGCGCATCGGTGTAGTGACGCATGTTGGGCCGCATCGCCGCCGCCAGCGCCAGGTGCTCGGCCGCGGCGCCGTGGTCACCTGTCCGCGCGAGGGCCAGGCCCAGCCCGAACTGGGCGTAGTCGTCGACCGGGCTGGCCTCGACGATCATGCGGAAGTTCCCCGCCGCCGCCGAGTACTGGCCAGCGTCGAACTGAGCCCTCGCCAGCGCCTCGCGGACGCTTCTGGATCGCGGCTCGGCTGCCGCTGCCCGCTCCAGCAGCTGAGCGGCCGCGGCAGCGCTGCCCCGGCCAAGCAGGTCCATGCCGCGCCTGTAGAGATCACCCGCGTTGACCGTAGAATCGTGGCTATATCGGGATGAGTCCGATCCTTCCGGGCGGGAATGACCGCCGCCTGCTGGTGCTTCTGACATGTGTGCCAATCCTTCCGTCCAGCCAGGCGGTGAGCGCGCCCGGGCTCGTGCTGGCGCCCTTCCGCGGCGTCCGATATGCCGAGGACCGGGTGAGCGGGCTTGCCGAGGTCACCTCCCCACCGTACGACGTCATAGCCGCCGACACCGAGAACCAGTTGATGGCCAGGGATCCCCACAACGTCGTCCGGCTGATCCTGCCCAGGCACGAGTCCGGCAGCCCGGGCAGCCCCTATGACGACGCGGCGGCCGACCTCGCGCGCTGGCTGGCGGACGAAGTCCTCGTCCCCGACCCCGAGCCGGCCCTGTACGTCTACGAGCAGGCAAACTCCGGTTCTGGCAGCGCCGCGGCCGGCGTGATGCAGCGCGGGCTGGTCGGCGCGCTGCGACTTGTCCCCCCGTCGGCCGGCGTCGTGCTCCCGCACGAGAACGTCGCGCCCGGGCCCGTGGCCGGCCGGCGCCAGCTGATGGAGGCCACGCAGGCGAACCTCGAGCCGATCTTCCTGCTCTATGAGGGCGGGAACGGGCCGGCCAGCACGCTGGTCGATGACGTGGCCGATGCCCGGCCGCCGCTGGCACAGGCGTGCACCCCGGATGGGGTGCGGCACCGGCTCTGGGCGGTCACAGACCCGGCCGAGCTTGCCGCCGTGGCGGCCGATCTGGCGCCGAGGAGCGCGCTGATAGCCGACGGCCACCACCGGTACGCCGCCTACCTTCAGCTGCAGCAGCGTGAGCACGCCAGCCGCGGGAGTGACGGACCGTGGGATTACGGCCTGGCACTGCTCGTCGACTCGACCGCCTACCCGCCGCACCTTGGCGCGATCCACCGGGTGATCGAGGGTCTGGTGCCGGAGGTGGCCGCGAAGCTCGCGGCGACGGCGTTCAGCGTGCGGGAGCTGCCCGGGGGCACCGGTGACCTGCCGGCCGCGCTCGCCGAGCTGGCAGAAGCCGGAGACGCCGGCATCGCCTTCCTGCTGACCGGGGCCGGGCGCGCGTACTTGCTGAGCGACCCTGATCCTTCGTTGCTGGCGTCGGCCGTGCCCGACGAGCCTGCCAGCCTGTGGCAGCGCCTGCCGGGCGCGGTGCTCGACGGCCTGCTGCTCACCCGCTTGTGGGGTATCGACGATGACGACCGCAGTGTGCGGGCGGTGCACGACGCCGTCGCGGCCGTCCACGCCGCTGACTCGGCGCCAGGCGGCACTGCCGTGCTCTGCTGCCCGATGACCCCGGCACAGGTCTATGAGGTTGCCGCGCTGGGCCGGCGGGTGCCGCGAAAGTCCACCTCGTTCGGGCCGAAGCCGCGAACCGGGCTGGTCATGCGGCTGTTCACTCAGGGCTGAATCCGCTCCAGCTCGATAGTGCGCACGTGGTCGTACGCCCGGTACCCCATCGACGTGTAGAGGCCGACAGCGGCGGCGTTATAGCTGAACACGTTCAGGGCCAGCTGCGTGTCGCCGGCGTCGAGCGTGGCTTGCTCGCCGGCGAGCATCGCCGCCCGCCCGTATCCCTTGCCGCGGTGTTGCCCGCCGACCTGGACCTCGTAAACCCAGCTCGTGTCCGGGCCGCGATGGTGGCAGATCCAGTTCGTAGCCACCACCTCGTCGCCAGCGCACAGGCAGAGGAAGGAATGGTTGGCGGTGGCCAGGCCGTCGGGGAGCAGCATGTCGTACTGGGCGGCCGAGTCGGCAGCCGCCTCCTCAGCGTTCAGCACACCCGACTCGGCTACCTGCGCCGCGTACATCTCGATGCCCGTGGCTCGCCAGTCCGCGAACTCGGCCTCAGTCATGGGCCGGGACCGGAGCCCGTCGGCGAGCTTGCCCGGGCCGGTCATCCGCTTGATCATCTGATAGGCCCGGGTCGGGTACCTGGCGAACAACGCGGCGTGCGCGGGCGCGGCCGGATCGGTAAGGGCCCACATCGCCGTGGCATCGTGCTCGCGTGCCCAGCCCTCCGCTTGCCTGAGCGCGTCAGCCGCGTAGCCCCGGCCGCGCTCCTGCGGCTCGATGCAGATGTCGTCGACCATGACGGCCCTGCGTCCGGCCTCCTCGTTGACCGAGACGGCCAGGATCCCCACGACCTGCTGAGCCGCGGTGACCGCGAACGTCCCCGTCGCCATCGCGGCTTCGCGTCCCGCCACCC
>JASIGS010000689.1 GCA_030052355.1 Streptosporangiaceae bacterium
GCCATCCCCGATGCGAACGCCAGGGCGCGGGTGCCGCCCTCCAGCGCGGCCAGGCACTCCTCGAGCGCGCCGCGGGTCGGGTTATCGGTGCGGGAGTACTCGTAGCCGTCGATCCAGCGGGATACCTCGCCGAGCTCCTTGCCGCGCAGTCCGCCGACGCCGTCCTGCTTGTAGGTGGAGACCTGGTAGATGGGCGGAACGACGGCTCCCGTCGCCGGGTCCGGATCCTGGCCCGCGTGAATCGCCAGCGTCTCGAAGCCGTCCCGGCTCGGAGTCTGCATGTCGCCGCCCCTAGGGTTCCGGCTCGCCGGACAGGAATGTCAGCACGTCCTGCCGCGTGATGACGCCGGCCGGCTTACCGTCTATGAGTACGAGAGCCGCGCCCGCCTGCGACAGCGCTCGCGCCGCCGCGCTGACCGGCTCGCCTGATCCTACCGACGGCAGCGGCGGCGACATCAGCCCGGCCACCTGGTCGTCTGGCGCCGCCCGGCCGGTCACGAGCGCGTCGAGCAGGTCGTGCTCGACGATCGAGCCCACGACTTCGGCCGCCATCACCGGCGGCTCCGCGCTGAGCACCGGGAGCTGCGACACGTCGAACTCACGCAAGCTCGCGATCACGTTGCGAACGGTGTCGGTCGGATGAGCGTGCACGAACTGCGGCAGCCCGCCGGGCTTGCGCTCCAGCAGTTCGCCGATCATCGGCCCGGCCGTTTCCGCGGCGAGGAAGCCGTAGTCGGCCATCCAGTCGTCGTTGAAGATCTTCGCCAGGTAGCCGCGGCCGCCGTCGGGAAGCAGCACCACGATGACGTCGTCCGGGGCCGCGGTCCTGGCGACCCGCAGGGCCGCCACCACCGCCATGCCGCAGGACCCGCCTGTCAGCAGCGCCTCTTCGCGGGCAAGCCGGCGTGTCATGAGGAACGACTGAGCGTCGCTGACCGCGATGATCTGATCGCAGACCGCCTTGTCGTAGGTGTCGGGCCAGATGTCCTCGCCCACGCCCTCGACGAGGTAGGGACGGCCCGTCCCGCCCGAGTAGACGGATCCTTCCGGGTCGGCGCCGATCACCTTCACCCGTCCGCCGGAGACCTCCTTGAGGTAGCGCCCGGCACCGGAGATCGTGCCGCCGGTGCCGATCCCGGCGACGAAGTGGGTCACCTGACCGTCCGTCTGCGTCCAGATCTCGGGTCCGGTCGAGTAGTAGTGCGAGTTGGGATTCTCGACGTTCTTGTACTGGTTCGGCTTCCAGCCGCCCGGAGTCTGCGCGGCAAGCCGGTCGGACACCGAGTAGTAGGAGTCCGGATGCTCAGGCGAGACCGTGGACGGGCAGACCACGACTTCGGCGCCGTAGGCCCGCAGCACGGCGAGCTTGTCCTGACCCACCTTGTCCGGGCAGACGAACAGGCAGCGATAGCCCTTCTCGGCCGCGACGATGGCCAGGCCCACGCCCGTGTTTCCCGAGGTCGGCTCGATGATCGTGCCGCCGGGCTTGAGCTCGCCCGATGCCTCGGCCGCCTCGACCATGCGCAACGCGATCCGGTCCTTGACCGAGCCGCCGGGATTGAAGTACTCGACCTTGGCCAGGATCACCGGGCCCTTACCCTCGCCTGGCAGGCCGCGGGTGACCTTTCGCAGCCGGATCAGGGGCGTGTTCCCCACCAGATCCATCAGGGACTCGTGCGCCTGCATCTTGCACTTCACCTCGCGGCCCCGCCTGTGCGGCCTTGGTGTCTGTGGGCGGCTGTGCCCTCGTTAGTGAACCGACGCTATCCCACCGCGACAGCGGGCCAGGCCAGTCCGCCAGGGTGCGACGCTGTCTATGCGGCCGACCCGGCTATCCTGTGAGCGGCGATCGAGCGCGCCAAACGGGGCGACCCGCCCGTCACCGGGCAACCTGACGTGGGAAGCTAGTGGCTAGCTCGGCCCAAGGTTATTGTTCCTCAAGACTATTGGAATACTAGGGAGTAGCAGCGCCTGCTAAGGCTTTCCTAGCTGCTTACCGTCTAGTTGCCTGATTCGGGATAGCCTGAGGCGCGCCGCCGGGGTTATGTCGAACTTGATGCCCAGAGAGCCATAATGAGCACCTCTAATACAAAGCCTGCGCAGCTACCGCAAACCACAGCAGATGCGGTCAGCGCCTCGAGCGACAGCCGCGTGCTCGGCTGGGCTGGCACGGCTATGGCCTTGCTCGGCCTGCTGATCTTTGTCGGCGCCGACATGCTGCGCAGGAGCTGGTTTCCCCCGGTGCTTACGCTGCCGCCCGGTGGCTTCCCCTGGGAGGTAAACCAGCACCTCTCTTACAAGCTCATCATCTGCTTTGTCTGGGCCGCCGCCCTGCTGGCCACGGCCGGCGTGGTGACGCTGCTGATCGCGGTCCGCCGCGGCGCGCCGGTGCCCTGGCGGACCCTCGTCGTGGGATCGCTGATCGGCGTGGTCGCGTGCACCGTGCTGCCGCCCGTGGGCTCCACGGACGTGCTGGACTACGCGGTCTACGGACACATCGCCGCGCTCGGCAAGAGCCCTTACATCTTCACCCCGTTCCAGTACCGAAACCTGATGCACATCAAGTTCGCGGTACCCGTGGACTGGATCCACCAGCCGAG
Source organism: Streptosporangiaceae bacterium (assembly GCA_030052355.1). Next base: position 2,601 of record JASIGS010000689.1, read on the forward strand.
CGTGTACGGGCCGCTTGCCACCGGCGAGGAATGGCTCATGGCGAAGATCGCCGGCGTGTCACTGGCAAGGACCACCTTCTGGCTGAAGCTGGTCAACGCCATCGTGTTCGTGGCGCTCGCGTACGTTGCTGACCGCCTGTTCCGGCACGACCGCAAGGCCAGGATCCGGGCGCACGTGCTGTGGACCGCAAACCCGCTGATCATCTGGAGCGTCATCGCGGCCGGTCACATGGATGTCCTCGCGGGCGCCATCGGCGTCGCAGGACTGCTGATCGCGGACCGGTGGGTCACCGGCAATCCGCTGCTCCGCGGCCTGTTCGCCGGGCTCTGCGTCGGCGCTGCCGCTGACATCAAGATCGACTACCTGATCTTCGCGGTGGCGATCGCCTGGGCGCTGCGTGACAGGATGAGCGAGCTGTTCGCCGCCGCGGCCGGTGTCCTGGTGGTCCTCGTGCCGTCCTACGTCATCGCCGGGGTGCCCGCGATCAAGGCGCTGGCCAACCGCGGGACGATGGGCTTCGGCTACGGGTTCTACGGCTTCTTCCTCCACCACATCGGGATCAAGCTCGGCGAAGCCACCACGGTGGCCGAGATCATCCTCCTGCCCGTGATCATCCTCGCGCTGCTGCGCATCCCGGCCGGGTACCACAAGACCAGCGCAGTCCGGGCCGGGGTCGCCGTCAGCATGGCCGCTTGGCTCGTGTGGCCGCACCAGTTCGCCTGGTACAGCGTCATGATCTTCGCCGTGCTGATCTTCTACCCGGCGTCCAGGATCGACTGGATCGCGGTGGCCTGGATGGGCGTGGTCACGTTCGCCGACATTCCTGGCCTCGGCGGGAACGTGGACAAGCACATCGTGCACTGGATCGTCAGTGTCCAGTACCAGAACCTCACCCACCTCATGCCGCTCGTCATGCTGGTGGGGATCGTGAGCTTCATCGCCATGTGCTTCAACGGGAAGTGGCACGCGATCAGGACGTAGCCTTCGACCATCCCACGCCCGGCCCGGGTCGCGCAGGCGGACGCGCCTGAGTTACTGTTCGGTTAACTAAGCCACTCCACTCCACCCGCAGACCGGAGTCGTCATGCCTGAAGCCGTCGTCGTCGCCACCGCACGTTCCCCGATAGGCAGGGCATTCAAGGGATCGCTGACCAGCATTCGCCCTGACGACCTGACCCTGCAGATGGTCAAGGCCGCCCTCGCGAAGGTGCCGCAGGTAGACCCGTCGCAGATCGGCGACCTGATACTTGGCTGCGGGCTGCCTGGCGGCGAGCAGGGCTACAACATGGCCAGGGTCGTTGCCGTGATGCTCGGCTATGACAACCTGCCTGGCACGACGATCACCCGGTACTGCTCTTCCTCCCTGCAGAGCACGAGGATGGCCTACCACGCCATCAAGGCGGGCGAGGGCGACATCTATATCTCGGCCGGCGTCGAATGCGTCAGCCGGTTCGGCAAGGGCAGCAGCGACGGAGCGCCCGACACCAGGAATCCTGTCTTCGCCCCCGCCGAGGAGCGGACCGCCAACGCGGCCGGCACCGTCGGCTCGAAGTGGCACAACCCGCGCGAGGATGGTCAGATTCCCGACGTCTACATCGCGATGGGTCAGACCGCGGAGAACGTCGCGCAGATTCGCGGGATCAGCCGCCAGGAACAGGACGAGTTCGGCGTCCGGTCCCAGAACATGGCCGAGAAGGCGCTGGCCAACGGCTTCTGGGAGCGGGACATCACGCCGATCACGCTGCCCGACGGGTCCGTGGTCTCGGGCGACGACGGGCCCAGGCCGGGCACGACCATCGAGAAGGTGGCGGCGCT
>JASIGS010000690.1 GCA_030052355.1 Streptosporangiaceae bacterium
CCAGCGCGACTTCAGCCGATGACAGCGAAATCGTGGGCCTGGCTGCTAGAAGAAGATCAGCTTGATCACCGCGACCAGGCCGATGAGCACGACGAAGATCCGCAGCGCGACCGGGGACAGGCGCCTGCCGTACCGGGCGCCGACCACGCCGCCGCCGGCCGACCCGACGGCGATAAGCGGGACCACCAGCCAGTTCACGTGCGCGAAGAGGATGTACGCGACGGCGGCGGCGCCGTTGACGAGCCCGACCAGCACGTTCTTCGCGCCGTTAACCCGCTGCAGCGGCTCGTCCAGGAACGTGCCGAGCAGGCCCATCACCAGCACGCCCTGCGCGGCGCCGAAGTAGCCGCCGTACACGGCCGAGCCGAACACCCCGGCGGCGAGAACCGGGCTGAGACGCTCCTCGCTGTCCGGTTCGCCCTGGTGACGGCGGGCAGCGATCCGGCGGCTGAGCCAGGGCTGCACGATCACCAGCGCGCAGGAGATCAAGATCAATACCGGAACGATGACCTGGAACGAAGTCGACGGCAGCAAGAGCAGGGCTGCGGCTCCTGTCACGGCGCCGGCCGTGGCGAAGACGCCGAGCCGGAGCAGCCTGCGGCGCTGGCCGGCCAGCTCGCGCCGGTACCCGGCGGCACCGGTGACGTTGCCACCGACGATGCCGACGTTGTTCGACACGTTCGCGATGACCGGCGGGATGCCGAAGGCCAGCAGGGTGGGGAACGTGATCAGCGACCCGGAGCCGACAACCGCGTTGACCGCACCGGCAGCCCCGCCAGCCGCGAGGATGGCTACCGCTTCAGCTGGACCCATATCAGGGCAGCCGGGCTGCCCTGGCCGACCAGCGCGCGGCGCGTAGTTCGATATGCAGCGGCACGCCGAAGCACCTCGACAAGTTCCGTTCGGTGAACACCTCAGCCAGCGGGCCGGCCGCGAGCACCGAGCCCTTCCGCATCAGCATGGCGTGCGTGAAGCCGGCCGGCACCTCTTCCACGTGATGTGTGACCAACACCATCATGGGCGATCGCGGGTCGCGCAGCAGGGCGGCGATACGCGCCAGCAAGTCCTCGCGCCCGCCGAGGTCCAGGCCTGCGGCCGGCTCGTCAAGCAGCAACAGCTCCGGGTCGGCCATCAGCGACCTGGCGATCTGGACGCGCTTGCGCTCGCCTTCGGACAGCGAGGCGAACCGCCTGCGGATCAAGTGCGCGCAGCCGAGCGCGTCGAGCAGCTCCACGGCCCTGGTCAGGTCGAACGAGTCGTACTCCTCGGTCTCCCGGCCGAGTATCCCGTAGGAAGCCGTGAGCACAAGATCGATGACCTTCTCCGTCGCCGGCACCTGCTCAGCGATCGCGGCGCTGGCCATTCCGATCCGGGTCCGCAGGTCAGCGATGTCGGCCCCCGGCAGGGCCTCGCCGAGAATCTCGACCGTGCCCGTCGTCGGCGCGAGCAGCGTGCCAACGACCTGCAGCAACGTGGTCTTCCCCGCGCCGTTCGGCCCGATGATCACCCAGCTCTCGCCGGCATGCGCCGTCCAGTCAACGTCCCGCACCAGCATGGCCCGCTCGTAACGGACCCCGACTCCGCGGAGCCGGATGACCTCAGACCCCATCGGGGCAGCCAAACCAAGGCAGGCAGCAGCGCATCACGTACACAACTTAAAGCAACCGAAGCACCGTTCGGACTGCGGCGGACCAGGCAATCACACCGTGGCGCACGGCATCTCCGCGGCCGCACCCGGATCGGCGGCGCAGGCCGGAGATGGATAGCGTTAACAGCGCTATGTCCCCTTCCCCGACGACCTTGCTGCTGACGCTGACCGGCCGGGACCGGCCGGGCGTCACCTCGCGCCTGTTCACCGTGCTGGCCGCGCACGAGCTCGACGTGATCGACGTCGAGCAGGTCGTGATCCGCGGCCGGCTGGTGCTCGGGGTGCTGCTTTCCAGCGCGGGTTCCGTTGACCTCACCGCGATCCACCAGCAGGTAACGCTGCTCGCCGCCGACATGGGGATGGAAGCGGAGCTCACCATGGGCTCGGGCGACCAGGCGCCGCGGCAGCGCGGCACGCTGTACGTCACGGTGCTCGGACGGCCGCTGCTGCCGTCAGCGGTGGCTTCGATCGCCGGACGGATATCCGCCAACGGCGCCAACATCGAGAAGATCACGCGGCTGGCGCACAAGCCGGTCACCTGCATCGAGTTCGAGGTCTCGGGGGCGGATCAGGCCTGGCTCCGCACGACGCTCGCCAGGGACTCGGTGGACCTCGGCATCGACGTCGCCGTGCAGCGAGGCGGCCTGCACCGGCGTGCCATGCGCCTCGTCGTCATGGACGTCGACTCGACGTTGCTGCAGGACGAGGTCATCGACCTGCTTGCCGCCAGGGCGGGCCGCACCGGCGAGGTCGGTGCCCTGACCGAGGCGGCCATGCGGGGCGAGCTCGACTTTGCCGAGGCGCTGAGGCAGCGGGTGAAGCTCCTGGCCGGACTCGACGTGGCGGTCATCGGCGAGGTGCTCGGGCAGCTGCGGCTAGCGCCGGGCGCGAGGACCCTGATCAGGACGCTGAAGCGTCTCGGCTACAGGTGCGGAGTAGTCAGTGGCGGGTTCACCCAGTTCACCGGCTGGCTGACGACCGAGCTCGGGCTCGACTTCGCCGCCGCCAACACGCTGGAGATGGCCGAGGGGAAGCTCACCGGCCGGGTCGTCGGGCCGATCATCGACAGGGCGGGCAAGGAACAAGCGCTGCGCGCGTTCGCTGCGCAGGCAGGCGTGCCGCTCGCGCAGACCGTAGCCGTCGGTGACGGCGCGAACGACCTGGACATGATCTCCGCGGCCGGGCTCGGCATCGCCTACAACGCCAAGCCCGCGGTCCGCAGCGCCGCCGACACGTCCCTCAGCGTGCCGCACCTCGACGCCATCCTGTACCTGCTCGGGATTTCCCGCGACGACGTAGAGGCCGCGGACGCCGAGGACCCGGCCCTGGCGGCCGCTACGGGCAACCGGGTCTAGCCCGCCCGGTCAGCGGTTCGGCTGCGGCGTCAGCCCCGCGGCGTCCACGAGGCCAGCAGCTGGCCGTCGCCTGCGGACAGTTCCGCCCAGCTCTCCGGCAACGCGACGACCGCGACCGCAGCCGTCGGGAACTCGGGCTCGAGCCCGGTCAGCATGCTGACAAGTTGGGCGGCGGCCGGGTTGTGGCCGATGTACATGAGCGTCCCGACCTCGTCCGGCCCTTGCCGGATCGCCTCGGCGACGTCGTCGGCGTCGGCCTCGTAGAGGCTGCG
>JASIGS010000691.1 GCA_030052355.1 Streptosporangiaceae bacterium
AGAGCGGCGGCTCAGGGGCGCGCTCCCCGGGGTGGCGGCGCCGCGGGCCAGAGGGGCGTCCCCCGCGGTGGCGGCCCCGGGGGTTCGGGGGCCGTCCCCCGGAGTGGGGGCCCCGGGGGTTCGGGGGTCGTCCCCCGCAGTGGCGGAACTGCGGCCGAGGTCGTGGCCGGGCGCAACGCCGTTCTTGAGGCGCTCGAGGCGCGCGTGCCCGCCACTGCCCTCCACGTGGGACCGCGGCTAGACGACGACGAGCGGATCGGCGCGGCGGTCATGCTGGCGGCCAACACGGGGATCCCGGTGGTCGAGGCGGGCCGCGGCGAACTGGACCGGATCACCGGCGGCGCGATTCACCAGGGCATCGCGCTGCGGATCCGCCGGTATGCCTACGCGCACGCCGACGACCTGATCGCGGCGGCCGCCGATCGCGGCGACCAGCCGCTCATCGTGGCGCTGGACGGGGTGACGGACCCGCGGAATCTTGGCGCCGTGGCCAGGTCGGTAGGTGCTTTCGGAGGTCACGGCATCCTGGTCCCCGCGCGTCGCAGCGTCGGCGTCACCGCGGGCGCGTGGAAGGCGTCCGCGGGAGCACTCGCGCGGGTGCCGGTCGCGCAGGCCAGCAACCTGGCCAGGGCACTGGCCACCTACCAGCAGGCCGGACTGTTCGTCGTCGGCCTCGATGCCGGCGGCAGCCAGGACATCGGTGAGCTGACGCTCGCTGACTCGCCGCTGGTACTCGTCATCGGCTCAGAGAGCAACGGCCTGTCGCGTCTGGTCACCGAGCACTGCGACGTCGTCGCACGGATCCCGATGTCTGGCAAGGCCGAGTCGCTGAACGCCGGAGTCGCGGCAGGAATCGCGCTGTATGAGGTAGCCCGGCTTCGCGCCGGAGGCGCGTGACTAGCTGACCGCGCGCCTATCGTTGGAGGCGGGGAGGTGACCGCGGATGCAGGATCACCAGCCCGCCGGGCCGCAGACGCCGGATGCGGCGCGGGCCAGGCTCGTGGACATTCTCGGCGCCAGCGGCCGCCCGCTGAGCCGTCCGATACAAGCTGCCTTCGCGGAGGTTCCCCGGCACGTCTTCGTGCCCGAGGTCGGCCCGTCGGCCGCCTACCGGGACGAGGCGTTCGTGATCAAGTGCGGACCCGACGGGATGCCGATCAGCTCGTCGTCGCAGCCAGCCATGATGGCGATCATGCTGCAGCAACTCGGCCTCGAGCCCGGGCACCGGGTACTCGAGATCGGTACCGGCAGTGGTTACAACGCGGCCGTCATGACCGCGGTCGTGGGCAGGCGCGGCCGGGTAGTCAGCATCGACATAGACCCCGAGATGGTCGCCCGGGCCCGGTCCAGCCTGGCCGGGGCGGGATACGACGCGGTGACGGTCCGGTGTGCGGACGGCGGTTACGGTGATCCGGCCGGCGCTCCGTTCGACCGCGTCATCGTCACCGCCGGAGCCTGGGACGTAGCCCCGGCGTGGTTCCAGCAGCTCGCACCGGGTGGCCGGCTCGTGCTGCCGCTGTCGGTACGCGGCATTCAGCTGTCGGTGGCGCTCGAGCAGGACGGCGAAAGCTGGGTGAGCAAGTCCGCTTGCCGATGCGGCTTCGTGCGGATGCTCGGCGCGTTCGCCGGGCCAGAGCAGGTAGTACGGATAGGCACCGAGAATCCCCTGTACATGCAGCCAGCCGACGGTGGCCCCGTTGACGCCGACGCGTTCGCCGCGGCCCTCGCTGGCCCGGCGGTGGACGTGCCCGCCGGACTGGAGCTGACCGACCCCATGGCGCTAGCCGACCTTGACATGTGGCTGACGCTGACGCAGCCGGGGCTCGGCAGGGTCACCATGCTTCCAGCGCCCGGCGAGTGGCTGCCGCTGCAGGGCGCGGCCGAGGTGGCCGGCGAGGACGACCCCGCCGAGCCGCTGCGGCTCGCCGCCATGCTGCCGTCTGGCGGGCTGCTCACGCAGCCCACCGACCCGCACCGGCTGGGCATCGCGCTGCTGCTGCCCGGCGAGCTCGCTCACGAGCGCCTCGAAGGCACTCCGGCTGTCGTCGTCCGCGGCCACGGTCCGGGCGGCCCGGCGCTGGCAAGCCGCGTGGCCGGCCTCGCCACCGTCTGGAACGAGCTCGGCCGTCCGGGTACCGCGAACCTGCTGTTGCGTGTCTGGCCGCGGGGCACGCAGCCTCGGTACACGACCGGCGACGCCGTGTTCGAGCGGCCCAACGTGCTGGTCGAAGCCGGCTGGCCGCCAGCAGGAGATCTGCCAGCGGAGGCCTAATCCGGCCTGCTCACCGTGCTGGTGGTCGGCGTGACGATCGCCCGAGCGCAGCTGCGCGGTGGCTGCGCGTCCGCGCAGCAACCCGGTCGGGCCGACGACCAGCGGATCGGGGTTACCCACGAGCCGCTCGTTCCTCCCCTTATAGGGAACGCGCGACAACACGTAGCGCATCGCCTCGAGCCTTGCCCGTTTCTTGTCGTTGCTCTTGACCACGGTCCACGGGGCGTCCGCGACGTCGGTGAAGAAGAACATCGACTCCTGTGCCCTGGAGTATTCATGCCATTTGTCCAGCGCGGCCAGGTCGACGGTGCTCAGCTTCCAGCGCTTGACCGGGTCGTTCAGGCGGTCGGCGAACCGGCGAAGCTGCTCGGACCTGCTGACCTCGAACCAGAGCTTGACGAGCGTGATGCCGTCCCTGGCCAGCATGCGCTCGAACTCGGGGACCTCACGGAGAAACTCCATGGACTCTTCGGGGCTGCAGAAGCCCAT
>JASIGS010000692.1 GCA_030052355.1 Streptosporangiaceae bacterium
TACCACAAGGTGCGCATCAACTACTACCCGCCCAGCGGTGACAGCAAGGAGGGCTGGGACAACATCGACATCTTCGGCTGGCTCGGCTATCCGATGCAGATCAAGGTCGACTTCCTGTGCCGTGACTCCATCTTGGCGGCGCCCCTGGTGCTCGACCTGGTGCTCTTCATGGACCTCGCCCAGCGGGCGGGCCTCAAGGGCGTCCAGGAGTGGCTGTCGTTCTACTTCAAGAGCCCGCAGCACGCCCCCAGCGTGTATCCCGAGCACGACCTGTTCATCCAGCAGACCAAGCTGAAGAACACCCTTCGCTGGCTGATGGGCGAGGAGCCGATCACCCATCTGGGCATGGAGTACTACCAGGACTGAGACGTCAAGATCGTCGTGGGCAGGGGCAATTTGTGCCACAGCGCCCCAGCGCATATCTTGTCGATGTATCATTGCGATACATCGACGCGACACACAGCGAAAGTTGCGCCGGCGCGCTCCCCGGTATCTGCGGATCAGCGCGCCGCGGTGCGTTCGCGGTCACCGCGATCAAGTGGCAGTGATCATAGCCGAGGACGACGACGGGAGGAACGCGCCGGTATGACTAGTCAGCGGTCTGGCGTGCTCGAGCTCGCGATCCTCGGCATCCTGCACGAGACTCCGATGCACGGATACGAGCTGCGTAAGCGGCTGAACTCGCTGCTCGGCGCGTTCCGGGCGTTCAGCTACGGCTCCTTGTACCCGGGGCTGAAGGACCTGCTGAGCAAGGGGCTGATCGCGCAGGACGCGGTCGCCGACCCGGGCAGGCCGCTCGAGCGGCCGCGCCGGTCGAAGATCGTCTATCGGCTGACGGCCGAGGGCAAGGAGCGGCTGAACGACCTGCTCGGGCAGTCCGGGCCGGCGTCCTGGGAGGACGACGGCTTCGGCGTCCACTTCGCGTTCTTCGGCCTCACGCAGGCCGACATCAGGCTGCGGATCCTCGAGGGCCGGCGCAGCAGGCTCGAGGAGCGGCTCGAGGCGTTCCGGGCCGCCGCCACCAGGACGCGCGAGCGGGTCGACAGCTACACCCTCGAGCTTCAGCGGCATGGGCTTGAGTCAGTGGAACGCGAAGTCCGCTGGCTGAACGAATTGATCGCCTCGGAACGGGAGTCGGGCTCGCAGCCCGGCGCCCGGGCCGCGGGTCGCAACGAAAGCGGCGGAGCGGGCACCGTCGTCTAACAACGGCGTCAGCCTTGGCTGCGCAGCACAAGATAAGGAGCAATCCTCATGGGTTCGGTACGGGTAGCGATCGTGGGCGTAGGGAACTGCGCAAGTTCCCTGGTCCAGGGCGTTGAGTACTACAAGGACGCCGACCCGGCGAGCCGGGTACCGGGCCTGATGCACGTCCAGTTCGGCCCTTACCACGTCAGCGACATCGAGTTCGTGGCCGCGTTCGACGTGGACGCGAAGAAGGTCGGCCGGGACATCGCCGAGGCCATCGTGGCCAGCGAGAACAACACGATCAAGATTTGCGACGTGCCGCCGGCTGGTGTCATCGTGCAGCGCGGCCCGACGCTGGACGGCCTGGGCGAGTACTACCGGGAGATCATCACCGAGTCCGACGAGAAGCCGGTGGACGTGACCCAGGCGCTGCGCGACTCGCGCGCCGACGTCCTGGTGTCCTACCTGCCGGTCGGTTCGGAGGAGGCAGACCGGTATTACGCCCAGTGCGCCATCAACGCAGGCGTCGCGTTCGTCAACGCGCTGCCGGTGTTCATCGCCTCGGATCCGGCCTGGGCCGCGAAGTTCACCGCGGCGGGCGTGCCGATCATCGGCGACGACATCAAGTCCCAGGTCGGCGCCACGATCACGCACCGGGTGCTGGCCAAGCTGTTCGAGGACCGAGGCGTCGAGCTGCTGCGCACCTACCAGCTCAACTTCGGCGGGAACATGGACTTCATGAACATGCTGGAGCGCAAGCGCCTGCAGTCCAAGAAGATTTCCAAGACCCAGTCCGTGACCTCGCAGATCCCGCACGAGATGGCCAAGGCCGACGTGCACATCGGCCCCTCAGACCATGTTCCGTGGCTGGACGACCGCAAGTGGGCTTACGTCCGCCTCGAGGGCCGCTCGTTCGGCGACACTCCGCTGAACCTGGAGTACAAGCTCGAGGTGTGGGACTCGCCGAACTCGGCCGGCATCATCATCGACGCGGTCCGTGCCGCCAAGATCGCGCTGGACCGCGGGATCGGCGGTCCGGTGCTGTCCCCGTCGTCGTACTTCATGAAGTCGCCGCCGGTGCAGTACAGCGACGACGTGGCGCGCGAGGCAGTGGAGAAGTACATCCGCGGCGAGGTCGAGCGCTGACGAACTGGGCCAATCACTGCGTAGTCGGCGCCCGGCGCCGGCCCGTAGGCTTGCGATGTGGTTAACCAGGACCATCCCGTCTCCGGCTCACAGCCTGGCCTGACAGCGCAATCGGGTCAGGCCGGCCGGCGGTCCTCGTTCATCGGCGACCTGCGGGTGGTCTGGCGGGAACGCGACTTCAGGCGCCTGCTCACGACCCGGTGCATCTCGCAGACCGGTGACGGCATCTTCACCGCGGGCATCGGCACCTACGTCTTCTTCAACGCCTCTAGCTTCCCGACCGCCGCCAGCGGGGCTGTCGCCTTCGCCGTCCTGTACGCGCCGTACTCGCTGGTCGGCCCGTTTGCTGGTGTCTTCATCGACCGCTGGTCGCGGCGTCAGATCCTCGTCTACTCGGGACTGGTGCGGTTCGTCCTGGCTGCACTGACCGCCGTCGTGATGGCCACCGGGCACGCCAAGCCGCTGCTCTACGTACTCGTGCTGCTTGCCCTCGGTGTCACCAGGTTCTTCCTGTCGTCGCTGTCCGCCGCGCTGCCGCACGTGGTCGCCGGGGACAAGCTCGTCATGGGCAACGCGGTGTCACCGACGGCAGGCGGCGTGGTGTCCGCCCTGGGCGGCATCATCGGCCTCGGCGTGAACGCGGGCACCGGCGACACCGAGCGCGGCGCGGCGATCACGATCCTGGTCGCCGGCCTGTGCTACCTCGGCTCGAGCGCCGTCGCCAGGGTCATGCACAAGAGCTTGCTTGGCCCGGTGCGCGAACCAGGCGGTGACCAGCCGGGCCGGATAGCCACCGAGCTGAAAGCCGTGGCCTCAGGCCTCGCGGCCGGCGCCAGTTACATCTTCAGGCGGCGCGGGCCGGCCACGGCCCTCGGCGCGACCGCTGGCAACCGGTTCATGTACGGCATCCTGCTGCTGATGGCGATCTTGCTGTACCGGAACTACTGGTACCGCGGCCACTCGGCGAGCGTCGCCGAAGGCCACCTCCTCGTGCTGGTCATCATCTCGGCGGTCGGTTACTTCTGCGCGGCGCTGGTGACGCCGCCGGTCACCAGGCGGCTCGCCAAGCCCGCCGTCATCACCTTGCTGCTGCTCGCCAGCGCGGTGATCACCGGGGCGCTGGGCGGTACCTTCGAGCAGCTGGCCTTCCTGGTCATCGGCTTCTGCGTGAACCTGGCCGGGCAGGGCATCGCGATCTGCGCCACCACGATCCTGCAGGAACAGCTGGACGACGACTACCGCGGCCGGGCGTTCTCGTTCTACGACATGATGTTCAACATCACCTACGTGGCCGGCGCGCTGATCGTCGTGCCCTTCATGCCGGACAGCGGCAACTCGACCGCGCTGATAGCCGTCGTCGCGGCGGGCTACGCGGTCACCGGGGCGTGGTACTGGCTAGCCGGGCGTCACTCGGCCGGCCCCGGCGCCGGCGGCAGTTCCAGCCCGGCCGCGGCCGCCCAGGCCAGGAGCTCCTGAACGGCTCGTTCCCTCCCTAGTGGCCCTTCCTCGATCCGCAGCTCCCGCAGGAAGCGGTAAGCCTGGCCGACCAGCGGGCCCGGGGCGATCCCGAGGATCGCCATGATCTCGTTGCCATCGAGGTCCGGCCTGATGCTGTCCAGCTCCTCCTGCGCGCGCAGTTCCTCGATCCGCAGCTCCAGGCTGTCGTAGGCCTGCTCCAGCCGCTGCGCCTTCGCCTTGTTCCGCGTCGTGCAGTCGGCCCTCGTCAGCGCGTGCAGCCTCGTGAGCAGCGGGCCCGCGTCCGTGACGTACCGGCGCACCGCCGAGTCGGTCCACTCCCCCTCGCCGTAGCCGTGGAACCTCAGGTGCAGCTCGATCAGACGGGTGACGTCGTTCACCACCTCGCGCGGGTAGCGCAGCTGGGTGAGCCGCTTGCGCGCCATCTTCGCGCCGACCACCTCGTGATGGTGGAACGCCACCCGGCCGTCTGGCAGCCTGCTGCGGGTGCGCGGCTTCCCGATGTCGTGCAGCAGCGCGGCCAGCCTGAGCGTCAGGTCCTGCTCGAGGCTGTATCTCGGCTCGAGGTCGACCGCCCGGCTCAGTACGGTCAGCGAGTGCTGGTAGACATCCTTGTGCCGGTAGTGCTCGTCGCGCTCGAGCCGGAGCTTCGGGACCTCTGGCAGCACGTACTCCGCCACGCCGGTGGCCACGAGGAGTTCGATGCCCGCGACCGGCCCGCCACTGCGCGGGGACAGCAGGAGCTTCGTCAGCTCGCCCTCTATGCGCTCGGCTGACACCTTCGGCGGAACCAGCAGCGCCGCGAACTCGGCCATCGCCGCGCGCACGTCCGCCGTGACGGTGAAGCCGAGCTGGGCGGCGAACCTGGCCGCACGCAGTATCCGCAGCGGATCGTCGGTGAACGACTGCTGTGGCGTGCCGGGCGTGCGGAGCTCCCCGCGTCGCAGGTCGGCAAGGCCTCCCCACGGATCGACGAGCTGGAAGGCGGGCAGCCTCGCGGCCATCGCGTTCACGGTGAAGTCCCGCCTGGACAGGTCCTCCTCGAGGGATGTCCCGTACTCGACGATGGGCTTGCGTGAAGCCTTGTCGTAGTGCTCACTGCGGTACGTCGTGATCTCGAACTTCGTGCCGTCCTTGATCAGGCCGATGGTGCCGAACTCGATCCCGATCGTCCACACCTCGTCGGCCCAGCCGTTGACCAGCTCCCTGATCCGCTCGGGCCGGGCGTCCGTGGTGAAGTCCAGGTCACCAGCCGTACGTCCGAGGAACGCGTCCCTGATCGGGCCGCCGACGAGCGCGATCTCATGCCCGGCCGAGGTGAAAATGCGGCCGAGCTCACCGACCAGCGGCGAGACGGCCGAAAGCAATTCCGACGCGGCCCGCAGCTGGCGCTGGGTCAGGGAATCTGGATCTGGCACGGGCATTGACAGTAGAGGATGAGCGTAGCCTGTAGAAAGCCGGGAACTGCGGACTTGCCGACGCGCCTCGCGGTCAGCCGCCTGGCGGTGGTTTCCCTATCGCCTCGCAGGGCTGGCGCGGCGGTTTGCCCGGGCACCCGGGATGCGGCAATAACATTTTCGGCGTGCCGTCTACGCCTAAAACCCTAGTGGTTATCCAGAACACGGACGGCAGCACGGCTACGGGCAGGTGAGGGAGATCGTGAGACCGGGCGGAGCTGCCGCTGCCATGCTGGCGCTCGCAGCCTCGGTGCTCCCTGTCGCGATGCTGACGGCGCAGCCCGCGGTGGCCAGTTCGGTCTCCGCGAGCCAGGCCACCAGCCCCAGCCACACCGCCAGCACCAGCCGGGCCAGCCACGCCAGCCACGCCGCCGGCACCAGCCAGGCCAGCTGCGCCGGCCAGCCCAAGGCCCCAGCGTGCGTGACTATCACCAGCATGGGACCGCAGCAGTGGGCCTCGCCGGGTGCGACGCTGACGGTCAGCGGCACGCTGACGAACTCATCGAGCCAGCCGATCAAAGACCCGGCCGTGCAGCTTCTCTCGTCGGGCACCCCCTTGACCGGGGTGGCCGGGATGCAGGCCTACCAAGCGAGCCCGCTCCAGTTTGTCGCGCCGACGGGGGCGAAGTGGCAGTCCAGCCGGACCCTCGCGACGGGCTCGAGCCTTAGCTGGTCCATCCAGCTGCGGGTCGACGACATCGGCATGAGCACTTTCGGGGTGTATCCGCTGGTGGCACAGGCGTACGACGCCGTCGAGGGCCTGGCCAGCACGCCGAGCTACCTGCCGTACGAGCCCGCCAGGAAGGGCGCTGACTCCGGCACCCGCCCGGCACCGCGGCAGATTGCCTGGGCGTGGCCGCTGATCGACGACCCCATGCTGGGCGAGCCCTACCAGAGCGACTGCTCAGGAGCGCAGGCCCAGGCGCTGGCCGCGAGCATGCGGAACGGCCGCCTCGCGGGCCTGGTGAGCGTCAGCGCTCTGGCCGACCGCGCCGACGTGACCTGGGCGATCGATCCGGCGCTGCTCATCAACGCGGAGGCCATGACGGCCTGCGGCAGGTCCAACCCCGCGCTGGCCAAGGCCGCCAAGACCTGGCTGGCTGACCTCCGCGGCGCGGTCAAGGGCCAGCAGCTGTTCTTCACGCCGTATGGCGACGTCGATCTGGCGCTCATAACGCAAAGCGACGACCCCGAGGTCACCCAGGCGTTCACGCTGGGCCGCAAGGAAGCCGACCAGATCCTGGGCGTGAGCGGGCAGGGCCCGGCCGCGGGCATCGAGTGGCCCGCCGACGGAACAGCGGGTTTCGGCACGCTGGAGAGCCTGTCAATCCACGACAACGTCACCACCGTTCTGCTGGGCAGCAAGTCAGTGCCGGCCGCGCCGAGCAGCGTGGTACAGATGTCGAAGGAAAACGGCTTCATGACCGTCCTGCTGGCCAGCAACGACCTGACACAGGCGCTCAACCCGCCCAGCGGGACCGCGGGATCGGCGTTCACCACCTCGCAGTTGTTCCTCGCCGAGACCGCCGAGCTGGCCGCGGCCGACCCGGCACAGCCCATCATCGTCGCCCCGCCGCAGCGCTGGCAGCCGTCGGCGGGGCTCGCGAGCTCGCTGCTCAAGGAGACCGCGGCAGCACCGTGGCTGAAGCCGGCGAGCCTGTCCGCCGTCGCAGCCGTCAAGCACGCGCCGACCGTGCCGTCGCCACGCTGGACGCCGCTGTCCTTCAGCTTCAGCAAGTCGACGCTGGACGGGTTTGCCACGGTCGACACCCAGATCAACCAGATCCAGAGTTACCAGGCACGTCCCCACGAGAACCTGTGGTACGCCCTCGCCGCCCTGGAGTCGTCGGCGTGGAACGGCCAGAACGGCAAGCTCGCCGGGCTCGGTCCGGCCGAGTTCGGCACCGTGGAGCGCTACGTAGGCAGGGTCACCAAGCCGGGACAGGTCGAAATCCTGGCGAGCAGCCGGGTGACGCTCGGGGGTCTCAAAGGATCGGTGCCGATCTCGATCTACAACAAGCTCAACTACGCCGTCAGGGTGAGCCTGAAGGTCAGCTCCGGGTCCAGCCTCTTCCGCGTGCCTAAGCCGCGCACGATCACGGTCGGGGCGCTGAGTCAGCAACAGGTGAAACTGCGCGTGCAGGCGTCGCAGGTGGGCTCGGGCAAGGTCACCATCCAGGTGCAGAGCGCCGACGGAACGTCGCTGGACTCCAAGACGATGACCATCCGGGCCACTCAGTTCGGCACGCTCGCAACGATCATCCTGGCCGTGGCGCTCGGCGTCTTCCTGCTCGCCTCGGCCGCTCGCACCGTCCACCGCGGCCGGGTCCGGCAGACACCGGAGCCGGACGGGGCGCAACCAGATAACGTCGTGGCTGAGCGCACCGGGCTTGGCACAGCCGGCAAGTCCGCGCTGTGACTGAGGAGGCCGATGAGCAGCCCCGGGCCTGAGTCTGGCACGCCGAGTACCAGCGAGGACTACCGCTGGACTGCCCAGCCGCCCGCCTGGTCCGACTTCTACACCGGCCCGGTATACGACGACACCGGCTGGTTCCTCGACCTGTCCGGGGTGGACTGGGGCGACAACGAGGCTGCCGCCGAAGACGTCTGGGACGACGGCCCCGTCCCTGACCCGCGCCTTCGCAGACGGCACCCTCGGGAGCCGGGTGGCCGCCCCCGTGGCGGACGCGGCGACCAGCCCTGGCCCGGACCCCACGACGGCGCGCCACCCGGTTACGACGGCACGCTTCAGGACGGGAACGGCATTGCCACGGGTCGCGGTGCCCCGGCGCGCGCGCCTCGTGACTACACCGGCCGGCCAGACAGGCCGGCCGGCGGCCGGGGCAGGCACGCCCGCC
>JASIGS010000693.1 GCA_030052355.1 Streptosporangiaceae bacterium
GCTGCTCGGCGAGGGCGCTGCCGACGGCTGGAGCGCCGTCTACGTGCGCGACAACCTGCACTCCTCTGCCGGGATCGCCGCCCTCGCCTACGCCGGCTTCAGCGTGGCGATGGCCATCGGCAGGCTGGCGGGGGACCGGCTGGCTGCACGGTTCGGTCCGGCCGCGCTGATACGTGGCTGCGGGCTGCTTGCCGCGGCCGGCATGGCGACGGTGCTCCTTTCCGGCAGCCCGGTGGGTGCGATCGCCGGCTTCATCCTTTTCGGCCTCGGCCTGTCGAGCACGTTCCCGCTGCTGCTGTCCGCGGCCGGCAACCTAGACGCCGAACGTCCCTCCGCCGGCATCGCCAAGGTCGCGGGCCTCGGCTACGCCGGCATGCTCGGCGGCCCCGTGCTCATCGGCGGTATCGCGAGCGCGGCTGGCCTGTCAGCGGCGCTCGTCGTGCCGGCCGTGCTCGCGCTGTTGCTGGCCGCGGGCGCGGGCGCGGCGAGATCAGCGGCGCCGGCCGGCTGAGCGCTGTCAGGCCCGCCCGCTGCGGCGCGGAGCCCGTCCACGGCGCTGATCAGCATCGCCAGGCCGAACTCGAAGTCCGCGCCGGCATCGGCCGAGCCGAGTTCGCGCAGTACCGAGCCGATGACATAAGCGGTGAGCGTGCCCGCGACCCGCGCCGCGTCCTGCTCGCCAAGACCCGCGTGGCGCAGCGCGGTCACCACCGGCGCCGCGGCTGCCGGAGTCAGCGGCCGTCTGCCGAACGCCAGCGTGGCGCACCTCGGGGACGTGCGCGCGACCTGCCGCATCGCGTCGGCCAGGCCCTTGACCTGATCCTCCCAGCCGCAAGGCGGCAGCCCGGCCGCTGCCACTTGTGCGAGGATCTTGTCCGCCACACCGTCAAGTAGCTCGGATCTCGACCAGACGTGGCCGTACAGCACGATGACGCTGCAGCCAAGCTCGGTCGCGAGGCTCGCCATGGAGAACGCCTCAGCGCCGTCCCGCTCGATGAGGGTCATGGCGACGGAGATGATCCGCCTGCGCGTGAGCTGCATGGCGGCACGGTACGAAGCGGCCTGTGACACCGCCGTGACCTCGGCCCGGTCACGCGCGTCAAGGCGGGCCGCCAAACGCGGGGGCGGCAGTGGATGGTCACCCCGGGATGCAAGGATGGGCAGGACGTCGGTACCTGCCCAGGGAGGAGATTCGATGAACGACACCGACATCCTTGGTCGCATCGACGAACTGATCAAGACAGAGCGTGACCTGCGCACCAAGCTTGCGGCCGGCGACCTGACCAGCGACGAGGAGCACGCAGAACTGCGGACCACAGAAGAGCAGCTTGACCAGTGCTGGGACTTGCTGCGTCAGCGTCGCGCCCGCCGCGAGTTCGGCGAGGACCCGTCAGGCTCGTCCGCCCGGCCGGTAACCGAGGTGGAAAGCTACCTCCAGTAGCGGACGGAAGGGTCGGGAGCGGAGCATGCGGATCGCGCGGTTCGCGGTCAACGGCGACGTCAGGTACGGCGTGATCGATGGCGAGGACGGAGCCGCCGACGGCGAGCTTGCCGTCGCTGAGATCGCGGGTCACCCCTTCGGGCCATCGGAGGACGACGTCAAGCTGACTGGCAACGCCTACAAGGTGGAAGACGTCCGCTTGCTGGCACCGGTGCTGCCGAGCAAGGTGGTCGCCATCGGCAAGAACTACGCCGAGCACGCGCGCGAGACCGGATCCGAACCGCCGTCCGAGCCACTCATCTTTCTCAAGCCATCGACGGCGGTGATCGGGCCCGACGACGTCATCGTGCGGCCCGCGAAGCTGTCCCATCGGGTTGACTTCGAAGGCGAGCTGGCCATCGTGTTCGGCAGGCTCTGCCGCGACGTCCCGGCAGCGCGCGTGCCCGAGGTGATCTTCGGATACACCTGTGCCAACGACGTGACGGCCCGCGACCTGCAAGTGAGCGACGGCCAGTGGACGCGGGCGAAGGGATTCGACACGTTCTGCCCGCTGGGTCCGTGGATCGAGACCGGCCTCGACCCCGCCGACGTCCGGCTCACCACAACGGTCAACGGCGAGGTGAAGCAGGACGCTCGCACCTCGCAGCTGGTGCACGACATCCCCACCCTGGTGAGCTACGTCACAGCGGTGATGACGATGCTTCCCGGGGACGTGCTGCTGACCGGCACGCCGGCCGGCATCGGCCCGCTGGTGGCGGGCGATACCGTGTCGGTTTCCGTCGCGGGCATCGGCACGCTGACCAGCCGGGTTGCCGACAGCATCTAGGAACTCCGCGCCCCGCCCACGCAGCGCTCGTCAGTGCTGGTCGCGTCTCTGGCGGTGCTTATCCAGCCAGCCGGTGATCGCGACCGCGCCAGCCGCCGCCAGCGTGGCAGCCGCCGTCGCGGCCTCTGCGGGGCGGGGCAGGTTCAGGTCGGCAAGCGGGCTGCCGGAGTCCGTGGCTGCCCGCATGCCAGGCTCCGGCACGATCCGGAAGGCTCGGCTGCCGGCATCCGGCACCAGGCCTCGGAGTTCGGTGCGCGTCGTGGCTCGTCCTCCGGCGTAGGTGGTGTTGCGCAGCAGGACGCCGAGCTCGGTGTCGACCACGACGTCAGCGCCGGTAAATGTGTTGTCCGCGCCGTTGTCCGCCGTCCCGACGGCAACCGCGCGGATCGCGACGCCGCTCCGCCCGGCGACGGTGGTCGGGCCGGCAACCGAGAGCCGCCAGCCGTTCAGCAGCCAGGCCGGGTCGAGCATGGCGGCGAAGGAAGCATCAAGCGGCCGCACCGGGCCGGTCGCAACCCGATCGTCGAACAGCTTCGTGGTGTGCTCGCCGTCACATGCGATGCTCTTGTAGCGCTTGTTCCAGTGGCCCGACAGGTAGTCCAGCCGGTAGCGGCCCGGCAACTGGACCGCTAGCCGCGCGATCCGGTGCCCGCCGCCGTCCTCGGCTCTTTCGCCCAACGCGTCCCAGAGGGCGTCGGGACCTAGCAGTCCGGCAAACGGCTCAGGGATCTTGTCCATCATCGCCCTGCCGAACTGCATCCATGCCTGCGCGTCGATCCACTCGTGCAGCTCGGCAGTCAGCGCGGGTGCAGGCAGTCCGGTTCGGTGCAGCAGATTGACGACTCCATCGTCAGGCGGCTGGCCGCCCTCCCAGTCCCGCGCGGTCAGCTCGGCGTCGGCCGGCATACTCGGCTCGTCGTCGTCCGTGGGCCAGGCCGTCTTCTTGCGCGGAGCGTGCCGGATGGCAAACCCGAGCGCGTTCGCGGCCGCGCCTGCCGCCGCGCCGGCCACCTGCCAGCCAACACCGGC
>JASIGS010000694.1 GCA_030052355.1 Streptosporangiaceae bacterium
CTGAACGCCGGAACCGACAAGACAAGGGCAACGCGGCCACGGCGGCCCGTTTCCTTTGTCTCTCCAATCTGGTTGATCCGGACGTCGTGGCGATAGCGCCTGGGCATGATTAGCTCTACCGTTCCCCGCCCCGGGATCGGGACGACTCGCGTGTCGGGCATCAGCAGCATTGCCAGCGATCCCGCCCCAGGTCCCAAACCTACGCCAGTTGGCCCGGGCGGCACGGCAAAACGATCGAGAAAAATCTCGATCTAGGTGGCAGCTATACCGGTCGCGGACACGCTCCGGGAGCTGGCCCGGGGGTCGCCCCCCGGGCCAGCACTCACGGACGGTCTGCGCCTACTCGGCGCCGAAGGACTTGATCTCGGCGAGCTCGGTCTCGGTGAGCTCGCG
Organism: Streptosporangiaceae bacterium; assembly: GCA_030052355.1. The sequence continues at coordinate 394 of JASIGS010000694.1, forward strand.
CGGCATGTCACCCTTGGCGACCTTGGCGCTCTGTACATGTTGCCGAATGCCCTCGACTACCTCGGGGTTAGCCAGGGTGGTCACGTCGCCGACGTCGGCGAAGTTCGACACCGACGCGATGACGCGCCGCATGATCTTCCCAGACCGCGTCTTGGGCATGTCGGGCACGATCCAGACGTTCTTCGGCCGCGCGATCTTGCCGATTTCGGTCTCGATCGCGGTAACGACCTTTGCCTCCATCTCCGGGCCGGCCTCGTAGCCAGGCTTGAGCGAGACGTACATCTCCACCATCCGGCCCCGGATGTCGTCGATCACCGGGACGGCCGCGGCTTCGGCGACCTCCGGCACCGTGAGCGCGGCCGACTCGAGTTCCTTGGTGCCGAGCCGGTGGCCGGCCACGTTGATGACGTCGTCGATCCGCCCGAGGATGCGGAAGTAGCCGTCCTCGGCCTCGACCGCGCCGTCACCGCAGAAGTACGGCCAGTCGTGCCAGTCCTTGCTCTGCGGGTCGGTGTTGTACTTGCGGTAGTACACGTCCAGGAACCGCTCGGGCTGTCCCCACACGGTCTGCATGATGCCCGGCCACGGGTTGCGGATGCAGATGTTGCCCGCCTTGCCGCTGCCCTTCGGGACCTCGTTCCTGTCCTCGTCATAGATCACCGGGAAGATGCCCAGCGCGCCCGGGCCGCAGCTGCCCGGCTTCATCGGCTCGAGCGCAGGCAGCGTGGATCCGAGGAAGCCGCCCGTCTCGGTCTGCCACCAGGTGTCCACGATGGCCGCCTCGCCCTTGCCGACGAAGTTGTAGTACCACCGCCACACCTCCGGCTCGATCGGCTCACCGACGGTCGTCATGTGCTTGAAGTGGTAGCTGTACTTGAACGGCTCTTCCGGGCCCACCTTGCGCAGCATCCGGATCGACGTCGGCGAGGTGTGGAAGATATTCACGCCGAGCTTCTCCGCGATCCGCCACGGCCTGCCGCCGTCCGGGTAGTTCGGCACGCCCTCGTAGATGACGGTGGTAGTGCCGAGCGATAGCGGGCCGTAAACGATGTAGGAGTGGCCGGTGATCCAGCCGATGTCGGCCAGGCACCAGTACACGTCATCGGGGTGAATGTCCTGGTAGTACTTCGACGTGCCGGTCACGTACGACATGTAGCCGCCCACGCTGTGCTGCGCACCCTTCGGGCGACCCGTCGTGCCGCTGGTGTACATCAGGAACAGCGAGTCCGTCGCGTCCAGCGACACCGGCGCGACGTCCTGGCCCGCGTACTTCCCGATGATCTCGTCGACGAAGAAGTCGCGGCCGTCGACCATGGGCGTCTTCGACTGGTACTCACCGGGAACGCGCCGCCACACCAGCACCTGGTCCACTTCCTGATCCTGGCGCTTGGCCTCGGCGACGGCCTCGTCCGCCTTGACCTTGTGATCCTGCATGTTCCCGGCCCGGTAGTAGCCATCCATGGTGATCAGGACGCGGCTGCCCGAGTCGGCGATCCGGGTACCGGCGGCGTTACCGCTGAAGCCGCCGAACACCTGGGAGTGAATAATGCCGAGCCGGGCGCAGGCGAGCATCGTGACGACGGCCTCCGGCACCATCGGCATGTGCAACGTGACCCGGTCGCCCTTCTTGAGGCCGGCGAAGTCGCTGAGCAGCGCGGCGAACTCGTTGACCCGCCGCAGCAACTCGCCGTAGCTGATGTGCACGGTCTCGTCTGCCTCGAGCTCGGGCACCCAGATGATGGCCGTCTTGTCCGGGTTGACCGCCGCGTGCCGGTCGACACAGTTGTAGGACGCGTTCAGCTTCCCGCCCACGAACCACTTCCAGAACGGCGCGTTACTCGTATCCAGCACGGTGTCCCAGCGCTTGTCCCAGCTCAGAAGGTCTGCATATTCGGTGAAACAGTCTGGGAACTTGTCCTCGGTGAAACGCTCAAGGATCGCAGGGTCGTTGGCGTTCGCCTGCTGCACGAAGCTCTCCGGCGGGGGGTAGTACTCCTCCTCGCGCCAGTGCACGGCGATCTGGGCCTCAGAGACCTGCATCTCCGAACTCTCTGTCATTCCTGTCCTCCAGCCCGAAGCTGAGACCGCGCACGGCCATGTGCCGGGCGCTCCGTCATCGATGGATTTCCTGCACAACGGACGCCTGCTGCGGCTGCCGCGCGGGCCAGCGACAGGCCGGGTACGGCCTTCCCGCTGCCGGAATGCATGCCATCGGCGCCCTCACAGGTTACGGGGAGACTCAATCGTAACGCTGAGGGACAAGAGGTAACAGGCCCGTCAGTGCAGCGTGCGCGCGTGTAGCTAACAGGTATCAGCGTGCCGGGACAGGTTGACATCGTCGCGATCAACGGTATGTTGCTTGGCAGTCCAGCACCGCACCGTGACGCGGTCGGCGTTCCGGGGCGCATCTGCGCTACGGGCCCGAGCCCTGGCTGGGCGGGGGGTTGGATCCGGGAGGGGCCTGGGCATCCAGTAGACAACGGAGGGCGAGCCCGCTGCCGACGGGACGCGCTCCGGTCCGAAGGATTTCCCAGGCCCTCTTCCCCGGCCGGGTTGCGTGCGCCTGGCTGTGGCGCTACGGCGAGGCGGGGTACCGGCAGAACCGAGCCGTCACCTGCTGAAGCGCTCGCAGTTAGCTACCGGCCGTGGCGGCTTGGCTGTTTCGGGCCTGGCTGCTGCTCAGGCGCTCTTGCGCTGCCGGGCGGTGTGCCTGGCCCGCGGGGTGTCCACGGGCTCGCGCTGGCCCCTGATGACCGCGAGCCGCTCGG
>JASIGS010000695.1 GCA_030052355.1 Streptosporangiaceae bacterium
ACCTGGAAGCCGGGCCTGCTGATCGACCCTGGCGCGAGCCACGCTGGCAGCGCCGAGCTGATCGACATCGGCCTCGGTCCGTACCTCGCGGACCCGGCGGTGACTGCGCTGCAGGCCGCGGACGTCGCGGCGGCGCTGCCCAGTCCCACGGCAGAGTCCGACAAGTATCGCCGCGGCGTGCTCGGCGTGCTAGCAGGCAGCGAACGGTACACCGGCGCGGCCGTGCTCTGCGTCGGCGGCGCGATCCGCGGCGGCGCTGGGATGGTGCGGCTGGTATCCGCGCCCGCGGCCCTGCAGGTCGTCAGGCAGCACTGGCCTGAGGCGGTGCTGACACAGGCCGACGAGGACGCGCTGAGCAAGGCCATCGAGGCGGCCGGGCAGGTCCAGGCGTGGGCGGCGGGGCCGGGGCTCGGCACCGATCAGGGTCGGCGGGACGCGCTCGGCACCGTGCTCGCGACGACCCTGCCGGTGCTGATCGACGCGGACGGCCTCACCGTGCTCGCGGCCAACCGCGACCTGCTGCCGAGGGCCGCTCCCACCCTGATCACCCCGCACGCCGGCGAGCTTGGCAGGCTGCTGCGGGCAGACCGGGCCGACATCGAGGCGCGCAGGCTGCACTACGCGCGCACCGCAGCCGCGGAACTCGGCGTCACCGTGCTGCTCAAGGGCTCGACGACGGTCATCGCGACGCCCGATGCCGGGCGGCCGGTCCTCGTCAACCCCACCGGGTCGAGCTGGCTGGCCACCGCGGGCTCAGGCGACGTGCTGTCCGGCCTGGCCGGTGCGCTGCTCGCGCAGGGCCTGCCGCCCCCGGAGGCCGCCGGCGCTGCCGCCTACCTGCACGGGATGGCCGGCCGGCTGGCCGCCCGCGACGCCCCGATCGGGGCGGGCGATGTGATCGTCGCCTTGCCGGATGCGATCAGGGCCGTTAAGCGCCCCGGCGGTTAGCCGCTGGCTACTCCGACCTGCCGCCGAGGTACCTGGCCAGGAACTTGTCTGCCGCGCCGTAGAACCTCAGCCGGTTCTGCGGCTTGGCGAAGCCGTGGCCCTCGTCGGGGAACAGCATGTAGTCGTACTCGATGCCGGCCTTCTTCAGCGCCTCGACGATCTGCTCGGACTCGGCCTGCTTGACCCGCGGGTCGTTCGCGCCCTGCGCGATCAGCAGCGGGATCCTGATCTGCTCGGCGCGTGACAGCGGCGAGCGGGACCAGAGGAAGTCCCTGTCCTTCTCCGGGTTGCCAACCCGGCGGTAGAACTGCGAGATCACCGGCGCCCAGTACGGCGGGACGGTCTCGATGAGCGTGATCAAGTTCGACGGGCCGACGATGTCGATGGCGCAGCAGTAGATGTCGGGGGTGAACGCCGCTCCCGCCAGCGCCGCGTATCCGCCGTAAGACCCGCCCATGATCGCGACCTTCGCCGGGTCGGCCCAGCCCTGCCCGATGGCGTAAGCCACCGCGTCGGACAGGTCGTCCTGCATCTTCGCGCCCCACTCGCGGTCGCCCGCGTTCACGAACGCCTTGCCGTAGCCGGTCGAGCCGCGGAAGTTGACCTGAAGGCACAGGTAGCCCCGGTTGGCCATCCACTGGGCGTGCGGGTCGTAGCCCCAGGTGTCGCGCCCCCACGGGCCGCCGTGCACGAACAGCACGGTGGGCAGGGCCGTCCGGTCCTGTCCGGGCGGGAACGTGGCGTAGCCGTGGATCGTCAGCCCGTCGCGGGCCTGATACGAGAACGGCTCCATCGCCGCCAGCTCGTAACGGGACAGCTGCGGCTGGTGCTCGAACAGGAACTGCGCGGACCGCGCCTGCCGGTCGTAGGCGAAGTAGGGAACCGGGCCCGAGTCGTTGGTGAAGCCGACGAGCCATATCCGGTCCGAGTCGTCGGTGCCCTGGAAGGTGGGGTCGCCGGGGTGAAGCGCCCGGATCGCGGCCAGATCGTCGGCGACGGTGGGATCGAGCACCTGGTACTGCATCCGTGCCTTGAGCGTGGCCACGATCTGTGGCTGCCTGGTGACCGGGTGGACCTTGACCCCGCTGACGTCCGCTTCGGGGTCCTCGGCGAGCACCTGGGTCGCGCCGGTGGCCACGTCGATCCGAACCAGCCTGGCCGTCTGCGCACCAACGGAGCTGGTCAGCAGCAGCGACCGGCCGTCCGCCGAGAACTCCAGGAACTCCACGCTCTCCGCGTCCTCGGCCGGAATCCTGAGCAGCTCGCGCCACTCCGCGTCGGCGTCGTCCCTGACCAGCAGCGCGAAACTGCCGTCCGGCTGGGGCGCGAGCGCGGCCCGGACCGCGAGGTCGGTGTCGGCAACCCAGCCGATGTAGCCGGGGTTGTCGATCTCCTTGGTCAGCTCCCCGGTGGTCAGGTCGAGCCGGTACACGTCGTGCAGCTGCGGGTTGGCCTGGTTCAGCCCGAGCAGCACCTCGTTCGGGCGGCTCCGCTCGAGCCCGATGATCTGCGTCTGCACACCGTCGAACGGCGTCAGGTCGCGGCGCTGCATGGTCGGCAGGTCGACGTCATGCAGCCGCCAGTTCTCGTCACCGCCGATGTCCTGCAGGTAGAGCAGGTGGCGGCCGTCGTGCGTCCAGGCGAACTGCCTGATGCCGCGGTCGGTGTCATCGGTGACCACCCGCGCCGCGGCCCAGTCGACGCCTCCTTCCGGGCTGACCGGGGCGACCCAGACGTTGAGCACGCCATCCTTCGGGGCGATCCAGGCAAGCTGCGTGCCGTCCCGGGAGATGCGCGGGCTTACCCGCTCCGGGTTGCCAAACAGGACGGTGAGAGGGATGAGTTCCGGCATGGAGCATGCTTATCATGCGGCTGCGGGTGGCCGCCAAAGGCCCGGCCTGGCATCGCGGCGTGCAAAGCGGCGAACGGTCACTGGCAGACTTGACTGCCATGGATGGTCAGCCAGAGGCAGTCGTCGACCTTGACACGGTCCAGGCGAACGTTGCGGCGCTGCGGCGGCACGTCGGGCCCGCCACCGCCGTGATGGCGATGGTCAAGTCCGACGGCTACGGGCACGGCATGGTCCCGGCGGCCAGGGCGGCGCTGGCCGGAGGGGCGAGCTGGCTCGGTGTCGTGCAGACGGGGGATGCGATCGCCCTCCGCGAGGCGGGCCTGGACGTCCCCGTTGTCAGCCTGCACGGCTGCCCGGACGCGATGCACGCGGACGCGATCAGGCACGGTGTCGACCTGACCGCGGGCTCGGCCGCCCTGGTGGGCCACATCGCGGCGGCGGCCGGGACCGCGGGCCAGCCTGCCAGGCTGCACCTGGAGGCCGACACCGGCATGAGCAGGGGCGGCGCCATCGCCGCGGACTGGCCAGAGCTGGTCCAGGCGGCACTGGCGGCGCAGGCAGCCGGGCGGGCGCGGATCGTGGGCATCTGGTCCCACTTCGCCTGCGCCGACATCCCCGGTCACGAGGCCACGGCGAGCCAGCTCGACGCGTTCCGCACGGCGCTGGCGGTGGCTGAGCGAGCAGGCCTGCGGCCCGAGGTGCGCCACCTGGCGAACGGTGCCGCGACGCTGACCTTGCCCGACAGCCACTTCGACCTGGTCAGGCCCGGCGGCGTGGTGTACGGGCTGTGCACCCTGCCGGGCGGGCCCCCGGCCTGGCTCCGCCCTGCCATGACGCTGCGCGCCCGGCTGATCCAGGTGAAGCGGGTCCCGGCGGGCACGGCGGTGTCCTACGGGCACCGCTACGCGGCTGGCCGGGCCACCACGCTCGGCGTCGTTCCCCTCGGCTACAACGAGGGCATCCCGCGGAGCGCCACGAACGTCGCCGGCCTCGTCTTCACCCGCGGGCGCAGGGTCCAGATCGCGGGGACGGTCAACCAGAACCACATCGTGCTTGACCTCGGCGACGAGGCTGCTGAGGCCGGCGACGAGGTCGTGCTGTTCGGCCCTGGCGATCACGGCGAGCCCACCGCACAAGAGTGGGCCGACAAGCTAGGGACCATTTCGTACGAGGTTGTCACGCGGTTTACCGGGAAGGTGCCGAGAACTTACTCTGGGGTAACAGCGGCCGGGTACGGGGCCGCTCTCGCACCTGACGGGAGAACCGATGGCAAGCTGGCGGCGGCTCACTAGCGTCGCAGGGGTCGCGACGGGGATCGTGGCCGCCGGAGCCGGCGTGGCGATCGCGGCGGAGAAGGTCGTGGTGGGCCGCTTGCGGCTACGCGCGGATCCGGCGGGGAACGAGCCGTTCGGGCAGCTACGCGGCCGCCCGGTCGCGGTCATCGCCGACGACGGGGTGCCCCTGCACGCGGAGGTTTCAGGGCCGGACGACGCCCCCGTCACCGTCGTGCTCTGTCACGGTTACACGCTGAACCAGGACGTCTGGCACTACCAGCGCCAGGACCTCTCGCAGGACCTGCGGGTGGTCAGCTGGGACCAGCGCAGCCACGGCAGGTCGGGCCGGAGCGATCCTGGTCACGTCAGCATCGACCAGCTCGGCGCCGACCTCGCGGCGGTGCTGGCGGCCACCGTGCCCGGCCGCAGGCGCGCCGTGCTCGTCGGCCACTCCATGGGCGGGATGACGATCATGGCCCTGGCCAGCCAGCGGCCCGAGCTCTTCGGCACCAAGATCATCGGCACCGCGCTCATCTCGACGACGGACCATCTGGTGGACGCCACCACGTGGCTGCCGCTTCCGCTCCGGCCCGCTGCCAGGCTGGCGACGCCCGCCCTGCTCCGCCGCTCGGCCCGCGGCAGGCGCGCGGCCCTGATCGAGCGGATCAGGGCCGCCGGCGGTGACCTGGCGTTCCTGTCGACGAGGTTCATCGCCTTCGGCGATCCGGACGTGAGCCCGACGGTCGTGGACTTTCTCGAGCGCGTCATCCGCGCGACGCCCATCGACGTGGTGGCCGACTTCTACCTGGCGCTGCTCGACCACGACAAGCGGGGAGCCCTCGAGGTGCTCGGGCGGGTGCCGACCCTGGTGCTGGCCGGTGAGCAGGACAGGCTGATCCCGGCCAGGCTGGCGGTCGGCCTCGCGGCCTCGATCCCGGGCGCGAAGCTGGTGCTCGTGCCGCGAGCCGGGCACGGGGTCATCCTGGAGAAGCCAGAAATCGTGACCGAGGAGATTGCCGACCTGGTGGCGCTCGCCATCGACAAGGCGAGCACGCGGAGGCGCCCGGCGTGACCGTCGATGAACGGGTCACGGTTGCCACCGCCGCGCAGATGCGAGAGCTCGGCCAGCGGCTGGCCGGCCTGCTGCGCCCGGGCGACCTGGTGGTGCTGTCGGGTTCGCTCGGCTCCGGCAAGACCACGCTGGCACAGGGCATCGGTGCGGGCCTGCGCGTCCGCGGTCCGGTGACATCGCCGACGTTCGTCATCTCCCGGGTGCACCCGAGCCTGCACGGCGGACCAGCCCTGGTGCACGCGGATGCATATCGTCTCGGCAGCAAGGCCGAGGTGGACGACCTGGACCTGGACACGGACGTGGCGACGTCGGTCACCGTGGTCGAGTGGGGCGAGGGCCTGGTCGAGGACCTCGCGCCGAGCTTCCTGGCCGTCGCGATCCGCGCGACCGCGCCTGATGAGCTTCCTGACGAGCAGGAGGCCGACCAGCCGCGTACCGTCCGGATCACCGCCAGGGGGGAGCGATGGGCCGGACCCGCCGAGAAGGCACGGCTGGCTGAGGCCGTGGCCGGGGGCGTTCCCTCCCGGTAGCGCCGGCGCGACGCCGCGGGCGCTCCGAATTGTCCACGGCGGCACCGTTCGCACTACTAGACTTCCGGGTTATCCTCGACGGTCACGCCGTGGCCCGCCGCGGTGCCGTTGTGCTATCCCCGGAGGCGTTGTGGCTCAGCAGGGCTCCCCGCCCGGCCGCTCACCGCGGCAGCCCGGTTCCGGCCGCCACCACAGCAGGGCTGACGCGCCGGAGCGAGCGGCGCGGCCGAGACGCGAGCCGCCGGACCCGTCCTGGCGCGACTTCGACGCGTTCTCCCCGGACGCCGACTCCGACCTGCCGCCCTGGGCCGAGCCGAGCCTCTACCGGGCGCGTCCCGGCGGCACCCAGCTGCGGCCGCCGCCCAGCGCTCGCCGCGAGGGCCGCCACAGCGCCCCCGCTGAGAGCGCAGAAGAGGACCCCGTCACCGGCGAGCCCAGTGCTTCAGGCATCGGGGCTTCCGGGATCGGGGCTTCCGGGATCGGGGCTTCGGGGATCGGGGGTGCCCGGATCCGGCGGCACAGCCGCGCGGCACAGACCAGGCTGCGCAAGTCGCGCAGGCGGGTGTACCGGTGGGGCGGCGTCGCGATCGCGGCGTGCGTCGTCGCCGCCGGTATCGCCGTGCTGGTCAGCAGGCCGAGCCCCAAGCCGCCGCTGCCGTACGTGACGCATCTGCTGCCTGGTGAGTTCAAGTCGGTACCGGATGCCTGCACGGCCATCAGCCCCGCGGTCCTGAACGACGCCCTGCCCGCGGCGAACCGCAAGATCGCGCAGACGGCGTCCGGTGGCGGCGAGAGCCAGTGCAGCTTCACGGTCGACAAGAAGCCGGACTTCCTCGTGCTTGAGGTCACCGCCCAGGCGTTCCAGCCGTTCGCGGCCGCCAGCGGCGACGGGAGCGCGTCGCAGAACGCCCTCGACACCTTCAAGGCGGCGCGGCAGTCGCTGGCCCATCCGGCGAAGCACTCGCCCATCCCGCCGGCGACCATAACCGACCTGCCGGGGACCGGGCAGCAAGCGTTCATGGCGTTCGAGGTCGAGTCCGGCAGCGGCACCAGCAAGATCGACGACGACGTCGCGATCGTGACCATCCTGGAGCGCAACGTGCTGATCACGGTGTCGCTGCAGGGTCAGGAGTCTGGACAGGGTTTCGGGCCGGTCGCGCCCGCCATCCTGCAGGCGGAAGCGCAGCACGTGGCCGGCAACATGCTCGCCAAGGTGAAGAAGCAGCCGTCCGCCTGACCGGGTTCGCGGTCGCTTCAGCTCGCGACGCCGACGTGCCTGCGCACCGCCCGCTGATCGCCGATTAGTGCGAGCATGCTGGCCGCGAGGTCAGCCCGGGAGACCGTGAAGGCGTGCGGCAGGCTCGCGTCGATCGCCGTGCGGTATCGCCCGCTGGCG
>JASIGS010000696.1 GCA_030052355.1 Streptosporangiaceae bacterium
AACGCCATGTCCGAGGAGTCCACCGAGTGTGCCTTGCCGTCGAACAGCGTGACCCGGATATCGACCATCGGGTAGCCCGCCACCACGCCCTGTTCCATCTGCTGGCGGACGCCCTTTTCCACCGACGGGATGAACTGGCGCGGCACCACGCCGCCGACGATCTTGTCCACGAACTCGAAGCCGCCACCTGAGCCGAGAGGCTCGACCTCGATGCTGCAGATTCCGTACTCGCCGTGACCACCCGACTGCTTGACGTTGCGGCCGAGGCCTTGTGCCTTGGCGGCCACCGTCTCGCGCAGCGGCACCCGCAAATCCACGGTCTCCACGGCGACGCCGTACCGGTTTGCCAGCCGGTCCAGCGCGAGGTCGGCGTGTGCCTCGCCCATGCACCAGAGCACGAGCTGGCGGGTTTCTGCGTTGTTCTCCAGGCGCAGCGTCGGATCCTCGGCCACCAGCCTGCCGAGTGCCTGGGACATCTTGTCTTCGTCGGCCTTCGACTTGGCCTGGATGGCCACCGGCAGCAGCGGCTCGGGCATCGCCCAGGCCTGCATCAGGAGCGGCTTGTCCTTCTCGGACAGGGTGTCTCCGGTCTCCGCGGTGCTCAGCTTGGCCACCGCGCAGATGTCCCCGGCCTGGCAGCTGGCGAGGGTGTGCTGCTGCTTGCCAAGCGGCGACGTCAGCGCGCCGATGCGCTCGTCCTCGTCGTGGTCGGCGTGGCCGCTTTCCGCCCGGCCGTGGCCGGAGACGTGCACCACGGCATCCGGGCGGAGCGTCCCGGAAAAGACCCGCACCAGGCTGACCCGGCCGACGTAGGGGTCCGACGTGGTCTTGACGACCTCGGCGAGCAGCGGGCCGTTCGGATCGGAGGTCAGGCCGCTGACCTCCTTGCCCTCGATCGTGGTCACCGCGGGCATCGGGTGCTCGTGCGGGGAAGGGAACGCCTGTGTCACTACCTCGAGTAGTTCCGCCATGCCGATGTGATGCGGGGCGGACGAGGCCAGCACGGGGTAGAAGCTGCCGCGCGCGACGGCCTTCTCCAGGTCCTCGATCAGGCCCTTGACCTCGATGTCCTCCCCGGAGAGGTAGGAGTCCATCAGGGTCTCGTCTTCGCTTTCCTGGATGATCGCCTCGATCAGCGCGCCACGCGCCTCGGCGACCCTGTCGGCCTGGTTCGCGGGCACGTCGGTCTCGTTCCGGCCGCCGCCAGAGTAGTCGTAGAAGCGCTCAGAGAGCAGGCCGATCAGGCCCTGGACACCGCCCTGCCCGTCGTCCACCGGCAGGTAGAGCGGCGCCACCGACTCACCGAAGGCCGAGCGGCAGGACGCCAGTGCCTCTTCGAAGTCCGCGCGCTGGTGGTCGATCTTGGTGATCACCACAGCCCGGGGGGTGCCAGCCGCGGCGCACTCCTCCCACAGCATCTGGGTCAGGCCGTCGATTCCGTCCGCGGCCGAGACCGCGAACAGCGCCGCGTCGGCGGCGCGCAGGCCTGCGCGCAGGTCGCCCGTGAAGTCGGCGTAACCAGGCGTGTCGAGGAGATTCACCTTGACACCGTTGTGCAAGAAGGGCAGCAGGGTCAGGTTCACCGAACGCTGCTGGCGGATCTCGACCTCGTCGAAGTCGCTGACGGTCGTGCCTTCCTCGACCCTGCCCTCGCGCTGGATCGCCCCGGTTGCTAGGAGGATGGCCTCGGCCAGCGTCGTTTTCCCTGCTCCTGAGTGGCCGACCAGCACCACGTTGCGTACGCTCTCGGGCTGGCCGGCCGCTGGTGTCCGGCCGGCGGCTCCCGTTGCGTGAGACTTCTCCGGCATGCAATCGCCTCCTGATGCACTGGTGTTCTACCCGCTGCCGAGCGTTCCGCTGCTGCACGCCCAGCCTTTACCTGACGGTCTGTTACCACAACCCCCCAGCCGGAATCGGTTGCCTCGCGCTGCGCCGGCCGCGGTGCTGAACCTGCAGGTCACGGCCTATGCATGGCGATGAAATTTGCCGACTTTACCTGTTCTCTACCGTGAGTTGAGTCACGTTTCGGGGCTGGCCCGCTACGCTTAGGCACCTCGAACGGGGCGGTGGGCGGGGATGCGGGATTCGGCGCGAGCCGGCGGCGTCAGCGAGCGAACTGCCGGGCCGGCGCCAGTGCTCGGCGGCGGGCTGCTGGCCGCGGGGCTACCGGTCGCCATCGGTTCAGTCGCACTGCTGGCCTATGTGCTGCGCGTGGATAAGCCGGTCCTGTGGAACATGACCGATCTGCAGGTCTACCTGTGGGGCGGCAAGCTCGCGCTGGCTCATGGGAACGTGTACCACAGGAAGTTCGAGCGGTTCCTGTACTTCACCTACACACCGTTCGCACTGACGCTGTGCATGGCTGCGGCGGGCGTGAAGCTCAAGACCGCCAAGTTGCTGATAACGGTCGCCAGCGTCGTGTCGGTGGGCCTGTCCGCCTGGCTGGCGCTCGGCATCGCCGGGTACCGGCGCAACTCCGGGCGGCTCGGCCTGGCACTCCTCGTCGGGGCTGTCGCGCTGTGGCTCGAGCCGGTCCAGCAGACCATCCGGTTCGGGCAGGTCAACGCCGTGCTCATGGTGGTAGTGCTGGCGGACCTGGCGCTGCCGCGCCGGTCCAGGCTGAAAGGGATCGGGATCGGCCTGGCGACCGGGTTCAAGCTGGTGCCAGGGATCTTCATCGCCTACCTCTTGGTGACCCGCCAGTTCCGTGCCGCCGCGGTCGCGACCGGGACGTTCGCGCTGACCGTGCTCTACCCGTTTGCCGTGCTGCCGCTGCAGTCCCGCGAGTACTGGCTCGACGGCCTGTTCGACAACGTCAGCCGGGTCGGTTCGGCGACCTACGTCGCCAACCAGTCGCTGTACGGCATGATCACCAGGTTCATGCGGACCCTGGGGCCCGCTGTCCGGCCGCCATGGCTCATCTGCGCAGTGATCATCGGGATCACCGGGCTAGCCCTGGCCGCCTGGGCCGACCGCCAGGGCGAGCGGCTGCTGGCGGTGTCGGCGACGGCACTGACCGGCTTGCTGGTCTCACCGGTCTCCTGGTCGCATCACTGGGTGTGGATGACGGTGATCGCCATCGCGCTGATCGACCTGATGGTGCGCTACCAGTCGTCGGCGGCCTTCGCCGCGATAGTGGCGTCGTTCCTGGTGTGGTTCGCCTACCCCTTCAAGGAAGGAAAGCGGTCGGTGCCCGAGGGCCTGATCTGGGCCATGCCGAACACTCATCACCGCGAGTGGCGCTGGCACGGGGTGCAGCTGGTGATCGGGAACCTGTACGTTTTCGCGGGCCTGACGATGCTCGCCGCGCTGGCGTGGTTCCTGGCGCTCCGGCGCACTGTCGCGCCCGCTGCTGTCGCGCCCGCTGCTCCGGCCGCTCCTGCCAGTCCCGCCGCTCGGCTGCCGGCGGCGCCGCAGTCGGAGGCCGCGCCATCCGGGGGTTAGGGTCCCCGGCACCAGTAAGATCAAGCCGCCATGCTGAAAGTCCTGCGGCCAGCGCTTGGCCGCCTGCTGACGCCGGTCGCCGAGGCCCTGGCCCGTACCCCGGTAACGCCGAACACGCTGACGATCGTCGGCACCATCGGCATGTCGGCAGGCGCGCTGACCTTGTTCCCTACGGGGCACCTGTTCGCCGGCGTGATGGTCTGCACGGGCTTCGTCCTGACCGACATGCTGGACGGCACGCTGGCCAGGATCAAGGGGACGACCGGGAAGTTCGGCGCGTTCCTGGACTCCACCATGGACCGGGTCGCCGACGCCTCCGTGTTCGGCGGGCTCGCCGCGTGGTTCGTCCTTGGCGGTCACGATAAGTTGCTCGCGGGCCTGAGCCTGTTCTGCCTGGTCGCGGGTTCTCTGGTCTCGTACGCTAAGGCGCGGGCGCAGTCCCTCGG
>JASIGS010000697.1 GCA_030052355.1 Streptosporangiaceae bacterium
ACGCGCGGAAGCGCGCCGGGTGAGCCCGAACAGCGCAGGCGGCCTCGTCGTTCGCGTCCCTGGCCAGCGGCACGGCCTCCCTGGCCGGCAGCGCCTGGGTGGCGGGGGTGACGACCGATAGGATCGAGACGTCGATCCCGGCATCGTCCATCGCCTCGACCCGGCCCGAGCCGACGTCCTCGAGCCGCGCCTGGTTATCACCCATGGCGTTGAACGCGACGCTTTCGTCGCGTGCTCCGGCGGGCAGCCGGTCGAGCGCGTCACGGATGCTGGGACTGTTCCAGTGCTCTTCAATCGCGATGATCTTCATGTTGACGTCCTAGTCCCGACCTCACTCACCGCTTGTTGAGTCAACCGTACACTATTCACTCAACAGCAGTAGAGTGAACCTGTGAGCGAGCCGAGAAGCAGGGCCGCCAGACGGGCAGCCACCGCGCAGCGCATCCTGGACGCCGCGCAAGCGGAATTCGGCGAGCACGGCCTTGAAGGGACCACCATCCGCCGCATCGCCAGCCGCGCGAACGTGGACCCGTCCCTGGTCATGCAGCACTACGGATCGAAGGCCGCCCTGTTCGCCATCGCCATCCAGCTCGGTGAGGGCAGCCAGGGCGACATCGAGACACACCTGCACGACGTGCTGGACGTCCGGCTCCGCGACCTGCCCCCGGAGACCAAGGCTCTGGTCCGGTCGATGCTCACCGCGCCGGAGGCAACCGAGTCAATGCGCGCCTTCCTGAACGAGCGAGTTGCCAACCTGAGCCGCGCCATGAGCGGCGACGACGCCGACTTGCGGGCCGCGCTCATCGTCAGCAGCATCCTCGGGCTCACCATCGCCCGGCACTTCCTGAAGCTCGACGCGCTCACCAGCGCCCCGGACGCCGACATAGCCCGGGTCGCCCGCCCGTGGGTCACCACCGGAGTCGAGGCCGCCGTGCAACGGCCATCGAGCTAACGGAGCCGGCCGTTGCGCCGCGGCGCCCGACGGTTCGCGTGCCAGGTAACCGGTGTGCTGCCGCCCGGCGTTAGAAGGGTGTGGCAACACAGCGACCGGACTTCGTGGAGTTCTACCGCGAAACCAAGGATGAGTGCCTCCTAGCCGTGCTCGTGAGCGTCGGTGACGCTGACACGGCGCAGGACCTGGTGGCCGAGGCGTTCGCGAGGGCCTGGGCGTCATGGCCGACGGTCTGCAGGCACCCGGCCCCCGCGGCCTGGGTCGTGCGCACGGCGCTGAACGCCGGCGTCTCGCGGTGGCGGCGCCGACGGCGCGAAGTGCCGGTGCCTGACCTCACCCAGGTCGCAGACCCGCCAGCGGCCGGCGGGACGGCCAGCAACGTTGATCCACGGATCATCGCGGCGCTACTGCGGCTGCCCGCCCGGCAGCGGCAGGTGGTGGTGCTGCGCCTCTTCCTTGACCTGGACACCGAGCGCACCGCGCACGCGCTCGGCATCGCGTCCGGGACGGTCCAGGCTCACCTTGGCCGAGCGATGGCGGCGCTGCGCGATGACCTCGCCCCTACCTTGCAGGAGGAGTACCAGTCATGAACGACAACGAGCTGATCACAGCGCTGCGGGAACAGCGCGGCAAAGTAGCGATGACAACGCCGGTGGAGCAGATCATCAGCCGCGGCCGCTCGGTGCGGGCGCGACGCCGGATTCCCCGGGTGGCCGCGGCCGTCGCACCCGCAGCCGCGGCCGCCACAGTCGTGAGCGTGGCACTGCCCGCAGGCCATCTGGCCAAGGGTCCCGATGCCCGGCTGGCGGCCTGGACCGTCACCCGGGAGGCCGACGGAGACATCCAGATCACGTTCCTCCAGGCGACCGACCCGGCCGGTCTGCAGAGCACGCTGCGCGCCGACGGCGTCCCAGCCAGCGTCACCTTCGCCGGCCAGCAGAACCCGGCCTGCCAGACCATCACCGTCCCGGTTCCTCCCTTCAGCGATAAAGGCGCCGACCGCGGGCCACTCAGCCGGGTCGTGGTGGGGTTCGCTGACAAGCCCGCGCAGGACGTCCTGGTCCTGCGCCCGTCGGGGCTGCCGACGGGCGACGGCATACAGATCTCGACCTCCGGCACCCCCGGAGCGGCAGACTCCTTCCGGCTGTTCGTGAACCTGGTTCAGCAGAGCCCGCAGTGCACCGGCAGCTGACACGGTTCTCGCATCCGAACCATCTGCTGACCGCGAGGTCTTATCGTCGTGACGGGTTCCGACCCGCCTGCAGCGGGTTCGCCCTGATCTCCACAGTGGCCGAGGGGTGGTCGTGGCCGGGCAGTTCGCGGATGCCGAGAGCCTCCGGCCGGTGGTGCGCGCCGCACTGGGTGCGGGGCGCACCGTCGCGGGCGTCGAGCGGCTTGCCGGCGGGTCCAAGAAGGGCGCCTACCGCGTGAGCCTGGATGACGGCCTGACGGTGCTGGTCTACGTGTGGAACGCAGCGGAGGACTACTGGCGGCAGGTCTTGCCTGCGGGCGCCGACGATCCCGCCGACCCGTTCTCCCACGCATCGGGACTGGACCTGTTCGAGGCCGCGTCCCGTCGGCTGACCGCGGCCGGGGTGCGGTGTCCCCGCTTGCTGCTGGCAGACCGCAGCCGGTCGCTGTACCCGGGGGACATTGCCGTGGCCGAGCACGTGCCGGGCGGCAGCCTCGAGGAGCTGCTGGCGAAGGACCCTGCCGCCGCGAGCCGGCCGCTGGCGGTGCTCGCCGGCTGGCTCGCCTCGATGGCGGAGTGCCGGGCGGCGGCGTTCGGCAAGGTGGCGGTCGTCGATGCCGGGCAGCCTTCGCAGGGCACGTCGTGCGAGCAGGTCGTGCTGCGCCGCGCACTGAGCGAACTGGCTGAGATCGGCGCACGCGACGCGCGAGCAGCGAGGGAGAGCGGGCGGCTGGCGGAACTGCTGCACGAGCTCGCCGAACCGGTTGAGGCGCGGACCTCATACGGCCTCGTGCACGGCGAACTGGGGCCGGATCACATCCTGCTCGACCGCAACGCCGACCCAGTCCTGATCGACATCGAAGGACTGCTGTACTTCGACGCCGAGTGGGAGCACGTCTTCGCGCGCATG
>JASIGS010000698.1 GCA_030052355.1 Streptosporangiaceae bacterium
GCCTGGGCGGGCGAGTAGCCGGCCAGCCGCTGCGCGGCGAACATGACGTCCTCCTGGTACACCAGCAGTCCGTAGCTCTCGCCGAGGACGTCCTCGAGGGCCTCGGCGAGCTCCGGGTGAATCGGGGTCACCGGGGCGCGGCCGGTCTTGCGGTCGGCGTAGACCGGGGCGCTGGCCATCGGGCCTGGCCGGTAGAGGGCGTTCACCGCGGAGATGTCGCCGAACTTGTCCGCCCGCATCGAGCGAAGCAGCGCCCGCATGGGGCCGCCCTCCATCTGGAACACCCCGAGCGTGTCACCGCGGGCGAACAGCTCGTAGGTCGGCTTGTTGTCCAGCGGCAGGTGATCCAGGTCGATTTCGATGCCGCGGTTGGCCTTGATCCCGGCCACCGCGTCCTCCAGGATCGTGAGGTTGCGCAGCCCGAGGAAGTCCATCTTGAGCAGGCCGATGTCCTCGCAGGACGGGTAGTCGAACTGGGTGATGATCGCCCCGTCGGCCTCCCGGCGCCACACCGGGATGTGGTCCATCAGCGGCTGGCTGCTCATGATGACGCCGGCCGCGTGCACACCCGGCTGGCGGATCAGGCCCTCAAGGCCGCGCGCGGTGTCGATGACCTGGCGGACCTCCGGCTCGGCCTCATACATCGAACGCAGCTCGGCCGCCTCGCCGTAGCGCTGATGGTCGGCGTCGAAGATGACCGACAGCGGGATGTCCTTGCCGAGGACCGCCGGCGGGAACGCCTTGGTGATCCGGTCGCCGAGCGCGTAAGGGAAGCCGAGCACGCGGGCCGCGTCCTTGACCGCGGCCTTTGCCTTGATGGTGCCGTAGGTGATGATCTGGGCGACCCGGTCGTCGCCGTACTTCTCGGTGACGTACCGGATCACGTCGCCGCGCCGGCGCTCGTCGAAGTCGATGTCGATGTCCGGCATGGACACGCGCTCGGGGTTGAGGAACCGCTCGAAGACCAGCCCGTGCAAGATCGGGTCAAGGTCGGTGATTCCCAGCGCGTAGGACGCGATCGAGCCGCCCGCCGAGCCGCGGCAAGGTCCGACCCTGATGCCGTTGCGCTTTGCCCACATGATGAAGTCGGCGACGACGAGGAAGTAGGAGCAGAACCCCATCGTCTCGATGATGCCGATCTCGTATTCGGCCTGCTGGCGGCGCTGCTCGTCGTAGCCGTCCGGGTACCGCCAGTCCATCCCGCGCCAGACTTCCTTGCGCAGCCAGCTCTCTTCTGTCTCGCCGTCGGGCAGCGGGAACGTCGGCATCAGGTTCGACTTGGTGAACGTCGCGCTGGCCCGCTCGGCGACCAGCAGCGTGTTGTCGCAGCCCGCCTGCCAGTCCTCGTCGCTGCGCAGGGCGCGCATCTGCTGCGGGCTCTTGAGGTAGTACTCGGCGCCCTCGAGCCGGAAGCGGTCGGGGTCTGCCATGTTCGTGCCGGTCTGCACGCACAGCAGGACCTCGTGCGCGGCGGCGTCAGCCGCGCGCGAGTAGTGCGAGTCGTTGGTGGCCAGGAAGGGCAGGCCGAGTTCGGCGGCGATGCGGCGCAACCCGTCAGCCGTGCGGCGCTCCACCTCGAGGTCGTGATGCATCAGCTCGACGTAGAAGTTGTCGCGCCCGAAGATGTCGCGGAAGTCCGCGGCCGCCGCCAGGGCGGCGGTGTACTGGCCAAGGCGCAGCCTGGTCTGCACCTCACCGCCGGCGCAGCCGGTGGTGGCGATGATGCCACTCGCGTAGCGGGCCAGCAGCTCGCGGTCCATCCGCGGCTTGCGGAAGTAGCCTTCGAGCGAGGCCAGCGAGGACAGCGTGAACAGGTTGTGCATGCCCTCGGTGCTCTCGGCGAGCAGCGTCATGTGCGTGTAAGCGCCGGCGCCCGATACGTCGTCGTCCTTCTGGGCGGGCGTCCCCCACCGCACCGGCTGCTTGAAGCTGCGGTGCTCGGGGGCAATGTAGGCCTCGGTGCCGATGATCGGCTTGACGCCCGCCGCGTTGGCCTGCGACCAGAATTCGTAGGCCCCGTAGACGTTGCCGTGGTCGGTCATCGCGATGGCCGGCATCCCGGTGCGCTCGCACTCGGCGAACAGATCCTTCAGCCGCGCGGCGCCGTCCAGCATCGAGTACTCGGTGTGGACGTGCAGGTGCACGAACGAGTCCTCACCACGCGTGGTCCGGCTGGCCGCCACGAAGCACCGCCTCCTTCAGGCATGCTACGAGGGCCCACTGACAAGGCGTGGGCGGAATCTCGGGGTATCCCCGATATCATCGCCGGCCGGGCGGCCGGCCGCGCTGCAGGCGCGCCGGCCCGGCGGCAACGAGACGAGGCTCGCGTGGTCGCCCCGGACCGAACCGGGTCGTTGCCCCCCGGACCAGGCACCGTCAGCTCTCGGCCGCCAGCACTTCGAGCGCGCGCGTCAGGTCGGCCGGGTAGCTGCTGGTGAACTCGACCCGGCGTCCGTCGACCGGGTGCGCGAAGCCGAGGCTGACCGCGTGCAGCCACTGCCGGGTCAGACCGAGCCGGGCGGCCAGCACCGGGTCAGCGCCGTACAGCCGGTCTCCGGCGCACGGATGCCTGACCGCCGCCATGTGCACCCGGATCTGGTGCGTCCTGCCCGTCTCCAGCCCCACCGCTAGCAGGCTGGCCGCCCGGAACGCCTCAAGCGTGTCATAGTGCGTGACCGAGGGCCTGCCGTCCGCCACCACGGCGAACCTGCCGTCGCCGGACGGGTGCCGGCCGATCGGGGCGTCGATCGTCCCCCGCAGCGGGTCCGGATGGCCTTGCACGAGTGCGTGGTAACGCTTGTCCACCCTGCGGTCCCTGAATGCCTGCTTCAGCACGCTATAGGCGCGCTCGCTCTTGGCCACCACCATCACCCCGGTGGTGGCCGCGTCCAGCCGGTGGACGATGCCCTGGCGTTCGGCCGCGCCGCTGGTGGCTACCGTGTGGCCAGCGGCCAGCAGGCCCTGCAGCACGGTCGGCCCCTCCCAGCCGGGCGTTGGATGCGCTGCCACCCCGACCGGCTTGTCGACCACCACGATGTCGCTGTCCTCGAAGATCACGTCCAGGCCCGGGACGGGTTCGGGTCTCGCGGACGCGGCGGCTGGCGGCGGCGGCAGGGTCACCTCCAGCCACTCCCCGGCTGGCACCCGGTCAGATTTAGCGGCCTGACGGCCGCCGATGAGGACCAAGCCGTTCCCGATAAGATCGGCAGCCTGCGTCCGGGACAAGCCGAACATCCGGGCCAGCGCGGCGTCGAGCCGTTCGCCGTCCAGCCCCTCGGGCACCGGCACCCGTCGGGTGCCCGGCCCCGTGGCCGGCGACACAGTCAAATCGTCCGGGGTCATCCCGTCTCGCGCTGGCCGTCCAGCCGCACACCGCGCGCCGACAGCAGGACGGCAAGGATGCCACCGCAGACAATGGCCGAGTCTGCCAGGTTGAACACCGGCCAGTGCGGCAGCTGGATCCAGTCGACGACCTCGCCGCGGAACGGCCCCGGAGCGCGGAAGATGCGGTCGACCAGGTTGCCGGTGGCGCCGCCGAGCAGCAGGCCAAGCGTGATCGCCCAGCCCACGCTGCCGATCCGCCGCGAGGTCCGCAGGATCACCACGATCACGCCGATCGCGATGGCGCTGTAAAGCACGGTCGCTGCCCAGCCGTCATGGGCGCCGAGGCCGAAGGCAGCACCCGGGTTACGGACCAGCGTGAGCTTGAGGAAGCCGCCGAGCAGCCGGACCGTGCGGGCAGGTGCGCCGGGGGGCCGGCCGGAGAGCGTCTTGACCACGATGATCTTCGTGATCACGTCGAGTACAAGCACGAACAGGGCGACCCCGATCAGCACGCCGACACGGCGACGGCGGTGCCGTGCGCCCAGCGCCACGTCCGCCTCGCCAGTCTGCGCGGCCAAGCCGGCCGGCCCCGGCCCGGTCAGCGCCGTTCCTCGCGCTGCTTGCATTTCACGCACAATGTCGCCCTCGGGAATGCCTGAAGCCTAGCCTTGCCGATCGCCTCGCCGCACGACTCGCAGGTGCCGTACGTGCCTGCCTCGATCCGCGCTATGGCACGCTCGTTCTGCATGAGCAGCTCGCGGGAGTTGTGGGTGAGCGCGAGCTCGTGCTCACGCTCGAATGTCTTCGCTCCGACGTCGGCCTGGTCCTCCCCGGCGTCCCCCACCGGATCGCCGAGACGGCTCGCGATGTCGGACTCCGCCCTCGCGATCTCCGCGCGCAGTGCCGCCGCCTCCGTGGCAAGCTGGTCACGGACCCTGGCGACCTCGGCTTCCGTCCACCTGCGTTCGCCCGGCCGAACCGGAAGGGCGGCAGCGCCAGAGTGCGCGGTCGCAGTCATCTCTCCGCCTCCCTCGGGCCACTGGGCGTAGGTCCTGAAACGCAAACAGTCACCGGAGGATAAGTGGAGACCGGCGCAATCCGCAAACATACCCGGTCGCAGGACCACGCCAACCCGCGCTGCCCGCCACCGACCGGCCGGGCGCTGCTCCGTTATCCTGGTGGCCACCATGCCGCGCCCGTTTGCCGAGCTTCCAGCCAGCGTGAACTTTCCCGCGCTCGAGCACGAAGTGCTGCTCCGGTGGCGCGACGGCAAGATCTTCGAGCGGTCGCTTGAGCAGACCGCGGCGGGCCCGTCCTGGACCTTTTACGAAGGTCCGCCTACAGCGAACGGCCTTCCTGGCGTCCACCACATCGAGGCCAGGGTCCTCAAGGACGCGTTCCCGCGGTTCAAGACCATGCAGGGATTCCACGTGCCGCGCCGGGCCGGCTGGGACTGCCACGGCCTGCCCGTCGAGGTCGCCGTCGAGAAAGAGCTTGGATTCACCTCAAAACGGGACATCGAGGTCTACGGAATTGAGGCCTTCAACGCCCGCTGCCGCGAGTCGGTGCTCCGGCACGTAGACGCGTTCGCCGAGTTCACCGACAGGATGGGCTACTGGATCGACCTGTCCCAGGCGTACTGCACGATGGACCCCCGCTACGTCGAGTCGGTCTGGTGGTCACTGAAGCAGATCTTCACCGGCGGGCTGCTCGTCAGGGACCTGCGGATCAGCCCCTACTGCCCGCGCTGCGGCACGCCGCTTTCCGACCACGAGATGGGCCAGCCCGACGTGTACCAGACCGTCACCGACCCGTCGGTGATCGTCCGGTTCGGCCTTCGCACGCTGCCGGATACCGCACCGCCGCAGCTTGCCGGTGCCGACCTGCTGGTCTGGACGACGACGCCCTGGACCCTCGTGTCCAACACCGCGGTCGCCGTGCACCCGCGCGAGATCTACGCCCTCGCCCGCAAGGTCGGCGTGGGCGACCGGGTCGTGGTGGCGGACGCCCTGTTCGCGCGCGTGCTCGGCGAGGGATGGCACATCACCGA
>JASIGS010000699.1 GCA_030052355.1 Streptosporangiaceae bacterium
AAGCGCGGCGTGGTCGCGACCGCCTCCTACGAGGCCCGCGCGTTCGGCGTGCACTCCGGGCTGCCGCTGCGGACCGCGGCGCGGCGCTGCCCGCAGGCAGTCTTCCTCGCGGTGGACCGCGGCGCCTACGAGGCGGCGTCGGATCAGGTGATGGCGGTGTTGCGCGGCCTGGACGCGGTGACCGAGGTGATGGGCTGGGACGAGGCGTTCCTCGCCGTTGACACCGATGATCCCGAGGAGTTCGCGCGGGACGTGCAGCGGCTGGTTTCCGAGGCGACCCAGCTGGACTGCTCGATCGGAATCGGCGAGAACAAGCTCCAGGCGAAGCTCGCCACCGGGTTCGGCAAGCCGGCCGGGGTGTTCCGCCTCACGCACCAGAGCTGGTTCGAGGTGCTCGGCGGCGAGCCGGTCGGCGCGCTGTGGGGCGTCGGCGCGAAGACCGCGGCGAAGCTGGCCGGGCTCGGCATCCGCACGGTTGCCGAGCTCGCGAGCGCGGACATCGGCGCGGTGGCCGCGCGCTTCGGCCCGACGATCGGGCCGTGGCTGGTGCAGACGGCGCGAGGCCTCGACCCGTCGCGGGTGACCGCGGAGCCGTACGTGCCCCGCTCGCGCGGCAGGGAGGTCACCTACCAGCAGGACATCGAGGACTGGGACCGGGTACGCGACGAGGTTGCCGTGCTCGCCGGCCGGGTGGCCGACGACGTAGCCAAGGAGGGCCGGCCCGCGGTTCGAGTGGTGGTCAAGGTCCGGTACAAGCCGTTCTTCACGTTTTCGCACGGCGTTCCGCTGCCCGCCCCGGCCAGCGACCCTGACGCGATCGAGGCGGCCGCGCGGGCGGCGCTCGAGCACTTCACCGACCGGCGGCCGGTCCGGCTGCTCGGCGTTCGTGCCGAGTTCGGCGCCGGTCAGGAGGACTAGCGGCCGTGGCATCTCACCGGATCAGGGCCTGCGTCGCTTCGGGCTCTGGCCGATTTCAAGGATCCAACGGGAGGATGCGATGAGGGTGCTGGTAGCCGGAGCCACCGGAGTGATCGGCAGGCAACTGGTACCGCAGCTCGTGGCCGCGGGCCACCAGGTCAGCGCGACCACCCGCAGTCCGGCCAAGGTGGACGGCCTGCGAGCAGCGGGCGCCCAGCCGGTGGTGCTGGACGGGCTGGACGGCGCGGCGGTCCGGCAGGCCGTGGCGCTGGCCGCCCCGGAGGTCATCGTGCACGAGATGACCGCGATCCCGGCGAACATCAATTTCCGCAAGTTCGAGCAGACCTTCGCGGCCACCAACAGGCTGCGCACGACCGGGCTTGATCATCTGCTGGCGGCTGCCGCCACCGAGGGCGTCCGACGCTTCATCGCGCAGAGCTACACCGGCTGGCCGAACGCCAGGACCGGCGGTCCGGTGAAGACCGAGGAAGACCCGCTCGACGCAGACCCGCCCGCGTCTGTGCGCTCCTCGCTGGACGCGATCCGCTACCTCGAGCGGACCGTGACGTCGGCGGCCCTGGAGGGCCTGGCGCTGCGATACGGCAGCCTGTACGGGCCGGGTTCGTCGGATGTGATCGTGTCGATGATGCGGCGCAGGCAGGTTCCAGTGATCGGCAGCGGCGCCGGCGTGTGGTCGTTCCTGCACGTAACCGACGCGGCGGCGGCGACGGTCGCGGCCGTCGGGACCGGCGAGGCGGGTATCTACAACATCGTGGATGACGACCCGGCCCCGGTCGCCGAGTGGATCCCGGTTATGGCCAAGGGCGCCGGGGCCAAGCCGCCGCTGCACGTCCCGGCCTGGGCCGGCCGGCTAGCCGCTGGCGAGGCCGGCCTGCTGCTGATGACGCAGGCCCGCGGTAGTTCCAACGCCAAGGCCAGGCGCGAGCTGGGCTGGCAGCCGATATGGCCCAGCTGGCGGGACGGCTTCCTGCACGGCCTGGACAAGGCGTATCCGGATGGCTGGCGACCCCGCGGATGACTCCTGACCAGCGATCTACTACCTTCTAGCCACCCCGGTGGCTCGAGGAGGACCATGGTCGTTCCGCTGGCAGCTCGCTACCTCGCGGCTGCCGTAGGCGTGCTGCTCGTGGCGTGGGCAGGGAGCAGCATGATCGGGACCCTGATCGTGCCGCGGTCGGTCACCAGTCGGCTGACCCGCTGGGTGGATCAGCTGGTCGATGGCGCCTTCCTGCTGGCTACCAACCACATCAAGAGCTACAAGCGGCGTGACCGGGTCCTCGCCACGCAGGCCGCGACCCTGTTGGTGTGCCAGCTGGTCGCCTGGCTCCTGTTGTTCTTCCTCGGCTTCTCGCTGATCTTCTGGCCGCTTGCCCACGCGGGCATCACCACAGCGTTTGGCACAGCCGGTCCGGCGATGTGGGAGATCGGGTCCGCCAGAGCGCGCGGCGCTCCGGCTAAGACGGTGCTCGACATAGCCTCGATCACCGGCATCGTCACGGTTACCCTGCAGATCGCCTACCTGCCAACCCTGTACTCAGCCTTCAACCGCCGGGAGACCGAGATAGCGCTGCTCAACAGCCGCGCCGGGATACCGAACTGGGGGCCAGAACTGCTGGCGCGCACGCACTACGCGCTCGGTAGCGGGGTCTCGACCATCGACACGCTTCCCGACCTCTACGAGAGCTGGGAACGCTGGGCCGCCGACGTCGCCGAGAGCCATACCACGTACCTGCCGCTGGTGCGGTTCCGCTCTCCCCGGCCGTTTTCCTCCTGGGTAACGTCGCTGCTGGCCGTGCTCGACTCCGCAGCGCTGATACTGGCGCTTTCTCCGGAAAGCGCTCCGGTCGTTCCGGCCAGGCTCTGCCTGCGCGGCGGCTTCACCTGTTTCGACGACATCGCCAGGGCGATGGGATTCACCATCCCGACCGAGCCTGACGCCGCCGCGGGCATCTCCGTCACCTACGAGGAGTTTCTGGACGCGGTCGCGCGGATGCGGCAGGTGGACTTCCCGATCGAGCGTAAGCCGGAGGACGCCTGGCCGGACTTCGTCGGCTGGCGGGTCAACTACGAGCAGGCCGCCTACTCGCTCGCGCGCGCGCTCGACGCCGTCCCGGCCATGTGGTCGGGGCCGCGACGCCATCCCGACCCGGTTATCCCGCCCGTACGGCCGGGCCGCGGCAGGCCGCCGACGAAGGCTCCCCCGAGATCACTCCGGCGTACCGCGGTGCGGACAGCGCCGACGCAGCAGCACAGCTAGCCGGCTTCGGGCTGATCTTCCTCTCCGGGGGCTGCCTGCTCGCCTGCCGGCCGGGCCGCCGCGGGACCGAGCGCTGGCCGCAGTACCTTAGCGGCCGCTTTGACCACCGGCTCGCGCAAGGTGTCGCCTATCAGCCGCGCCGCGTACACGAGCAGCCCTTGCCGCTCGCCGTCTTCCTCGTCCCTGGCCTGCGCGGAGATCTCGGCGACGAGGTGGTCGACGAGCGTCTCGGCGGTGGGCCACTGGCCCACCACGCGCCGAGCCTCTGGGGTCACCTTCAGCACGTACCAGAACTTCGGATCGCCGCCGGTGGTCGTCTTCCGGAAGTCGACGTAGTCCGGATCGAGGGCCTCGAGCGCACGAGCGACCGCGGGCTCATCGAGACCGGTCAGAGCCGCGAGGTCGGCGACGGTCACCATGTAGCTGTCTTCCAGCAGGGCCACCGTCGCATCCAGCACCGGCAGGTCACGTGCCGCCCAGGTGTCACGCACGCCGAACAGCCTAACCGGGCAGGCCGATGTAGCCAGCAGACTTCAGACTGGCCACAATGAGGCAAGAGCAATTGCCAGCGTGTTCTTGGTCGCACTGATAGCGCACCCGGCGCGGGTTCCGTCCAGCGGAAACCGCAGCTAGCTGGCCAGCGGGACAGGGTAAGAGCGGGCCACCGGAGTTTCGCGGCAGGTGCATGCCACCCCGATCGCTAAGCTGTGCCCGATCCCGCTGACGACGCACCGAGAGGAACCCTGATGAGTTACGACACCGGCCTCGAGCGGACACTGGTGCTGCTCAAGCCCGACGCCGTGGCCAGGGGCCTCGTCGGGCGCGTCATGACGCGTTTCGAGGACGCCTTGCTCAAGATCGTCGCCGCCAAGATGGTCTGGATGGACGCCGACCTCGCCAAGCGCCACTATTTCGATCTTGAGGAGCGTTTCGGCCCGGCAGTCTTCAACGCCATGGCCGAGTTCATGGAGACCGGTCCCGTCATCGCCATGGTGCTCGAAGGCGTGGCCGCCGTGGCCGTTACCCGGAAGATCGTCGGCGCGACATATCCCGACCAGGCGGCCCCCGGCACGATAAGGGGCGACTTCGCGCACATGAGCCGGGCGTACGCGAACGAGCGCGGTATCGCCGTGGCAAACCTCGTGCACGCGTCAGGCAACGTCGAGGAAGCTCAGCACGAGATCGAGGTCTGGTTCGCCAAGGATGAGATCCATGACTACCAGACGATCGCACAGCGCTACGTCCAGTAACTGAACCGGTACGGCCCGCTCCCCGTTCCCACTTCGGGGAGCGCTGACCCGGAGAGTGACCTCCGGGTCAGTGCTTTGTCAGCCAGCGGTCCAGCCAGCCGAACTCCTCGGCCAGCATGTCCAGGACGGACTCACGCGCCACGTATCCGTGGCTCTCGTGAGGCAGCACCACCAGCCTGGCGGTCCCGCCGTTCCCCTGGATCGCCTGGAACAGCCTTTCTGACTGGATCGGGAACGTGCCGGAGTTGGCGTCCTGCTCGCCGTGGATGAGCAGGAGCGGCGCCTTGATCTGGTTGGCGTACCGGAATGGCGAGACCTGGTCGTAGATCTGCGTTGCCTCCCAGAAGTTGCGGCGCTCGGTCTGGAAGCCAAACGGGGTCAGGCTCCGGTTGTAGGCGCCGCTGCGCGCTATCCCGGCCGCGAACAAGTCGGTGTGCGCGAGCAGGTTGGCCGTCATGAACGCCCCGTAGCTGTGGCCGCCGACCGCGACCCGCTGGGCATCGGCGATGCCCAGCGCGGCCACCGAGCCGATGTGCGCGCCAGCGGCGGCGGTGATCTGCTCGACGTAGCTGTCGTTCATGGTTTCCGGGTCGCCGATGACCGGCATGGTCGCACCCTGCAGCACGGCGTAGCCGCGAAGCACGAACCAGATGGGATCTGAAGCGGTCAGCCTGGTGAACCGCTC
>JASIGS010000700.1 GCA_030052355.1 Streptosporangiaceae bacterium
GACTCGGCCTCGAACTCCGCCGTCAGGCCCCTGGTCATGCCGGGGTCGACCGGGATCCCCGGGCCCATCGTCGTGGTGATGGCCGCCTTCTTGAGGTACCGGCCCTTCGCTGCCGCCGGCTTGAGCCTGATCACTTCGTCGATTGCTGCCGCGTAGTTCTCGATCAGGGCCCGGTCGGAGAACGACGTCTTGCCGATGATCAGGTGCAGGTTGCTGTTCTTGTCGACCCGGAACTCGATCTTGCCGCCCTTGATGTCCGTGACGGCCTTGCCGACGTCCATCGTGACCGTGCCGGTCTTGGGGTTGGGCATGAGGCCGCGCGGGCCGAGGACCCGGCCGAGCCGGCCGACCTTGCCCATCAAGTCCGGCGTCGCGACCACCGCGTCGAAGTCGAGGAACCCGCCCTGGATGCGCTCGATGAGATCGTCGGAGCCCACGTAATCCGCGCCAGCCGCGCGAGCTTCCTCGGCCCGGTCGCCCGTGGCGAAGACCAGCACCCTGGCGGTCTTGCCGGTGCCGTGCGGCAGGTTGGCCGTGCCGCGGACCATCTGGTCGGCCTTGCGCGGATCGACGCCGAGCCGGAAGGCGACCTCGACCGTCGCGTCAAACTTCGTCGTCGAGGTGCTCCTGGCCAGCGCGACCGCCTCGGCGGGGGTGTACAGCCGCGTCGCGTCGACGCTCTCCTCGGCCTTACGGTAAGCCTTGCTGCGCTTCATTGCCTCTCCCATGTCTTCCGGAGGTTGTGGTCTGCGGGCCAGCGCCTGGCCCTGCCACTCGCCACGCCGCGGTGGCGTGGCGCACTCTTCAGTTATCGGACCCGGCGGCCGCCGAGCCCGAGCCCGGCCGTCACCTCTTGCGCCGGCCGTGGCGCGCGGCGCGCGCCTAGGCACCCGCCGCGCATGTCCTGCAACGCTCAGCCGCTGACGGTGATGCCCATGGACCGGGCGGTGCCGGCGATGATCTTCTCGGCCGCCTCGATCGTCGTCGCGTTGAGGTCGGGCATCTTGATCTGCGCGATCTCGCGAACCTGCGCCTGGGTCATCGAGCCGACCTTGTTCTTGTGCGGCTCGCCGCTGCCCTTCTGGACGCCAGCGGCCTTCTTGATCAGCTCGGGCGCCGGCGGCGTCTTGGTGACGAAGCTGAACGACCTGTCCTCGTAGATCGTGATCTCGACCGGGATCACGTTCCCGCGCTGGCTGTCAGTCGCAGCGTTGTACTGCTTGACGAAATCCATGATGTTGACGCCGTGCGGGCCGAGGGCCGTGCCGACCGGCGGCGCAGGCGTAGCGGCACCCGCGTTCAGCTGCACCTTGACGACTGCAGCGATCTTCTTCTTCCTCGGAGCCATCTTCGGGTTCTTACCTCACTGTCTGCTTCTGCTGCGGGCCGGTGGTGGTCCGGTCAGATTTTGGTGACCTGCTCGAACGAGAGCTCGACCGGCGTCTCCCGGCCGAAGATCGAGACCAGGACCTTGAGCTTCTGGGTGTCGGGATTGATCTCGTTCACGGTGGCGGGGAGGCTGGCGAATGGCCCGTCCATAACGGTAACCGATTGGCCGATCTCGAAGTCCACCGCCGCGGCACGCATGGTCTCGGCCTTCTTGGCAGCCTTCTCCTCCGGCTCGGGGGCGAGCAGGTTCGCGACCTCGTCGAGGCTCAGCGGCGATGGCCTGCTAGACAGCCCGACGAACCCGGTGACGCCTGGCGTGTTGCGCACGGCCGCCCAGGACTCGTCGGTGAGGTCCATCCGCACCAGGATGTAGCCGGGGAGCACCTTCTCCTGGACCTGCTGCCGCTTACCCGACTTGACCTCGATGACCTCGTGAGTCGGGACCTCTATCTGGAAGATGTAATCCTCCATGTTGAGCGACTGGGTCCGGCTCTCCAGGTTCGTCCTGACCCGGTTCTCGTACCCGGCGTAGGAGTGCACGACGTACCAGTCGCCGGGCAGCGTGCGCAGTTCGGCCTTGAAGGCGGTGACCGGGTCGGTTTCCGGCTCCTCGGTCTCCGGCTCACCGGCCCCGGACTCCTCCGCCCCGGCCTCTGCGGCATCGGCCTCTGCGGCATCGGCCTCTGCGGCATCGGACGATGCCTCATCGGTCTCGGCGGCATCGGTCTCGGCGGCATCGGACGATGCCTCATCGGACGCTCCGGTCGCAGTGTCCTGCGACACCCAGGCCGCGGCTGCGGCCGCGAAGTCTGCGTCGGCCTCATCGGCCTCGGCTTGCGCCTGTTCGCCGGCTAGCTCGACGTCTTCGGCGTCGCCGGACTCGCCATCGGCGGGCTCACTGCCCGTCGGCTCGCCTAGCGGCAGTTCGGACTCGGACACGACTTCTCTTTCTCCCTGCGCTCCCGCGCTGTGTCAGTTGCACCGTGTCGGCTGCACTGTGTCAGTGATGCCAGCCATCAGCAGTGCTGCCAGCATTAGCGCCGCCCAGCTCCAGTCCAGGCTGGGGCAACCTACCGATCATGCTGCCACGCCCTCTGCGCGACCTGAAATCCAGCCGCCGGCCTCAGCCGAAGAGGGCGAACACCATCCTGGTGAACCCGTAGTCGAGGGCCGACACGATGCCGACCATCACGGCAATGAAGACCAGGGCCACCGTCGTGTACGTCACCAGCTCCTTGCGCGTCGGCCAGACGACTTTGCGAAGCTCGTCCCTGACCTCCGTCACGAACTTGGCCGGAGAGGTCCGATCCTGCTTGGTCGTGCGGCCGGGCCTCGCGGCCTTCTCCGGGGCCGGACCACGTGTCTGAGTTGCCATGTCCTCACCTGAGCAACGATCTACTGACGGCTGGCGCCGCCATGTGCCCGCAAACCGCGCGGGCCGTACTCGCAGGGCAGGAGGGACTCGAACCCCCAACCGCCGGTTTTGGAGACCGGAACTCTAGCCAATTGAGCTACTGCCCTATTGCGGCCTGCCCCAGGATGGCCAGCACTGTAGCGCCCTGTGCAGGCACGCGCGGGCCGCTGGTGCACCACCACCAGATCCGAAGTGTACGTGGTCCGCCGCCTACCGTCGAACCCGAAGAACCAACCCTATCGAGCCCGGGAAGGCAAGTTCGTGCCGCCGCGCCCTAAACGGCCGCTTAAGGGAACGGCAGGCCCGCCACGACTGCCCTGAGCATGCCACGGCGGCAGGCAGATGCAAACATGGGTGCCATGGCAGACGCTTCGAGCAGGATTTCCGCCAGGGTTGCCTCGATAACCGAGTCGGCGACGCTCGCCGTCGATGCTAAGGCGAAGGCACTCAAGGCGGCCGGGCGCCCCGTCATCGGCTTCGGCGCCGGTGAGCCGGACTTCCCGACGCCCGACTACATCGTGCAGGCCGCGGCGCGTGCGTGCGCCGTGCCGCGCTTCCACAAGTACACACCGGCCGCTGGGCTGCCCGAGCTCCGCGAGGCGGTGGCGGCCAAGACCGCACGCGACTCGGGCCTGACGGTTCCGGCCAGCCAGGTGCTCATTACCAATGGCGGCAAGCAGGCCGTCTACGAGTCGTTCGCCACGCTGCTGGATCCGGGCGACGAGGTCTTGCTGCCGACCCCGTACTGGACCACCTATCCGGAGTCAATCAGGCTTGCCGGTGGCGTTCCCATATTGGTCCGCTCGGACGAGACCTCCGGTTACCTGGTCTCGGTCGAGCAGCTCGAAGCGCACTGCACGGATCGGACGAAGGTGCTCCTGTTCGTGTCCCCGTCCAACCCGACCGGCGCGGTCTACCCGCCCGAGCAGGTGGCGGAGATAGGCCGGTGGGCGGCCGGGCGGGGCATCTGGGTGATCACCGACGAGATCTACGAGCACCTCGTCTATGGCGGCGCGGAGTTCGTGTCCATGCCGGTGGTGGCGCCGGAGATAGCGGACAGGTGCGTCGTGCTGAACGGGGTCGCCAAGACCTACGCGATGACCGGCTGGCGGGTCGGCTGGATGATCGGCCCGGCAGACGTGATCGGTGCGGCGGCCAACCTCCAGTCGCACGCGACGTCCAACGTCTGCAACGTGGCGCAGGCCGCGGCGCTGGCCGCGGTGTCTGGGGACCTGTCGGCCGTCGCGACGATGCGGGCCGCCTTCGACCGCCGCCGGCGGATCATGACAGCCATGCTGAACGAGGTGCCTGGCGTGGTCTGCCCGCTGCCCGAAGGCGCGTTCTACTGCTACCCCTCCGTCAAGGGCCTCCTCGGCAAGGAGATCGCCGGCCGGCGGCCGGCCACCTCCGCTGAGCTCGCCGAGGTGCTGCTCGACGAGGCTGACGTCGCGGTGGTACCGGGCGAGGCGTTCGGCACGGACGGGTACTTCCGGCTGTCCTGCGCGCTCGGTGA
Source organism: Streptosporangiaceae bacterium (assembly GCA_030052355.1). The sequence goes on from JASIGS010000700.1 coordinate 4,317, forward strand.
CGCCGACCTCGAGGAAGGCGTCACCAGGCTGGCGAAGCTGCTCGGCTCGGCTCGCTAGAGCTCCTCGCGGCCCCGCCCGCTGCGGCGCCCGCCTCGGGCTGGCGGGCCGCGCCCCGTCCGCTGGGGCGCCTAGCCGCCTCGCCTCGCTGGCACACTTGCAGGATGGGCCGGCCACTCGCGGCGCTGCCGAAGGCGCACCTGCACCTGCACTTCACCGGGTCGATGCGGCACTCGACGCTGGTCGAGCTGGCCGCTGAGCACGGCATTCACCTGCCGGAAGCGCTCGCCGAGGAGTGGCCGCCGCGGCTGAGCGCCGCGGATGAGCGCGGCTGGTTCCGGTTCCAGCGGCTGTACGACACCGCGAGGTCGGTTGTCCGCACCGAGTCAGACGTGCGCCGGCTGATCCGGGAAGCCGCGGCGGACGAGCGAGCCGACGGATCAGGCTGGCTCGAGCTGCAGATAGATCCGTCTGGCTACGCGCCCAGGTTCGGCGGGCTGACGGCGATGCTGGAGCTCGTGCTCGACGCGGCAGCGCAGGCTGGCGCCGCGGCCGGCGTCGGCATCGGGATCATCGTGGCGGCGAACCGCACGAAGCACCCGCTGGAAGCGCGCACGCTTGCCAGGCTGGCGGCCAGGTACGCGGGTCACGGCGTGACCGGCTTCGGGCTCAGCAACGACGAGCGCAGGGGGTCGGTCGCCGACTTCGCTCCCGCGTTCAGGATCGCGGGACGGGCCGGGCTGCTGCTAGTGCCGCACGGCGGCGAACTCGCCGGGCCCGCCAGCGTGGCTTCCTGCCTGGATGAGTTGTGCGCGCACCGCATCGGCCACGGCGTGTCCGCGGCGACCGATCCGCGGCTGCTGGAGCGCCTCGCAGCGGCGCGGGTGACCCTTGAGGTCTGCCCGACCTCGAACGTGGCACTCGGCGTGGCCCCCGCCTTGCGCGACGTGCCGCTGTGCCAGCTGGTCGGGGCCGGCGTGCAGGTAGCGCTCGGGGCAGACGACCCGCTGCTGTTCGGTCCGCGGCTGGCCGCGCAGTACGAGCTGGCCAGGGAGGTGTTCGGCCTGTCCGACGACGCGCTGGCCGACCTGGCGAGGATGTCGGTCCGCAGCTCGGCCGCTCCTGCCAGCGTCAGGCACCGGCTCCTCGCCGGCATCGAAGCCTGGCGGAGCAGCGAGGCGTAGCCGACATAGCCGACTTATCCGGCAATCACCGCGGCTCAGCAGTCCCGTCAGTCCGGCAACTCCGGCAAGTCCGGCCTCGCCCGGCCCGCGCCACTCACCGAACCGGTCATTTAACGCAAAACACCACCGTGTTGATCATGGAGTGAAGCCGTCTTGGTCGTGGGTGTGAAGTTGTGTCGGCTATAGGCGTCAGACTTTCACACCCATGACGGCCCAAGATCGATCCTGGCGCGCCGGTGGGACCGTTCTGGGGTGAATTGTCCGGGCTGGGCGGGGGCCAGCCGCGTGCCCAGGACAGTTCACTTGCCACGGACAGTTCACATGCCAAGGACAGTTCACATGCCACGGACAGTTCACGTGCCACGGACAGGTCACATGCCACGGACAGGTCACGCGCCAAGGACAGGTCACGCGCCAAGGACAGTTACAGCGTGGTGCCGACGAGGACCGGCTCGTTGACCAGCCGGACCCCGAACGCGCAGAGCACGCCGTCCCTGACTTCCCTGGCCAGCTCGATCAGGCTGGCGGTGCTCCCCTCCCCCGGGTTGGTCAGCGCCAGCGCGTGCTTGGTCGAGATCCTGGCGCCGAGGCGGCCGGGCGCCGCAGCCGTGCCGCCGAACCCCTTGCCGAACCCGGCCTGCTCGATCAGCCAGGCGGCAGACACCTTCACCGTGCCGTCCGCGGCGGGCCAGTGCGGCACGGGGCGAGACACCCTGGCCTGCAGACCGGCGAACTCCGCCGCGGATATCACCGGGTTGGTGAAGAACGAGCCTGCACTGCGTGTGTCGGGGTCGTGCTCGTCGAGCACCATGCCCTTGCCGCGGCGCAACTCGAGTACAGCCGCGCGCGCGTCGGCGAGCGGGACCTGGCCGCCCTCGGCGATCCCCAGCACCCGGCACAGCTCGGCGTAGCGAACCGGCGCGGACACCTGGTCCTTGGCGAGCCTGAACGTGACGCCGAGCACGACGAACCGGCCGGTGGGGGCCGGAAGGCCGGCGCCGTCGCCAGCCGCGGCGCTTCGCTTGAACATGCTGGTCCGGTATCCGAACTCACAGTCGGCGGCGGTCAGCGTGATCACTTCACGCAGCTGCCTGTCGTAGGCCCTGACCTCGACGAGAGTCTGCGCGACCTCCTGGCCGTAAGCGCTGACGTTCTGGATCGGCGTGGCCCCGGTCAGGCCCGGTATGCCGGACAGGCACTCGAGCCCGGACAGTCCGTCCGTCACGCACCGCAGCACCAGATCGTCCCAGTCCTCGCCAGCGGCAGCGCTCACGCGGACCGCGCCCGCCTCATCGGCGTCGACCCGCGAGCCGGTCACGGCGACCCGGACGACCGTGCCGGGGAAGCCCTCGTCGGCCACGACCAGGTTGCTGCCGCCACCCAGCACCAGGAGCGGCTCGCCTGCCAGGTCCGCGTCCCTGACGGCCCGCACCAGCTCCGGCTCCGTTTGCGCTTCGACAAAGCGCGCGGCCGGACCGCCCAGCCGGAGCGTGGTGTGCTCAGCCAGCCGGACGTGCGGAGTGCTGTTGAGCAAGAAGGTCTCCATTGACGGGAACGACTATCACCGGAGCCACTGGTTCCGCTCGCCGGACCGGCTCGGGGCCGGTCCAGTCCGTCGATTGGCCGGTGGCCGCCGCCTCCGCTGCGTGCCGGGGTCAGTGCACAAGCATGCCACGGACTCGCCGATGCAAGCGCTGGCCGGGCCGGACCCCTGCCGGTCCGGCCGTGCTGGCAGAGCCGGACCCCTGCCGGTCCGGCCGTGCTGGCAGAGCCGGACCCCTGCCGGTCCGGCCGTGCGTGCCCAGCCGGACCCCTGCCGGGTCCGGCTGGGCACCTGCACCGTCAGCCGTACGCCGCCGCG
>JASIGS010000083.1 GCA_030052355.1 Streptosporangiaceae bacterium
TCCCACCACAGTCGCAGGCCCTCGCCGACCGGGACGCGGTAGTCCTTGTCGCCGTGAATGATCAGCATCGGCGTGACGATCTTGTCCGCGTGCAGGTGCGGCGAGCTGAGCTGGTAGCGCTCCGGGTGCGTGGCCGGGTCCCCGAAGTGCCTGCGCCAGTACGGCGGGCCGTCCGTGGTCGCGAACATCTGGTCAAGGGCCCACAGTCCGGCGTGGCTGACGATCGCCCTGAACCGGTCGGTGTGCCCGGCGATCCAGTTGGCCATGTATCCGCCGTACGAGCCGCCCATCATCGCCGTCCGACCGGCGTCGATGTCCGGCCGTTCCAGCACTGCGTCGGTGATCGCCATGACGTCGGTGTACGGGTTGCCGCCCCAGTGATCCCAGCCGCGGGCGATCATGCGAAGCCCGTAGCCGGTGGAAAGCGCCGGGTCGGGCAGCAGGACGGCATAACCTCTCGCGACCATCAGCCACGGGTTCCATCGCCAGGACCAGTCGTTCCAGCTCGACAGCGGACCGCCGTGCACCCAAAGCAGCAGCGGGGCGGGTGCGTCGGCGCTGGCGCCGTCAGGCAGGGCCAGCCAGCCACGGATCTGCGTACCGTCCGCCACGGTCGCCGCCACCTCGGTGAGGTGCCCGGGCAGGGTGACCTCGCCACCGGGGCTCGGCAGCGGCTCTGGATTCGCTGGCAGGTCGCGGAGCGGTATTCGAACCGGTGCCGGCGGCGCGTCGACGGCGGAACGCAGGGCGTACAGGGAACTGCCGTCGGGGGCGGGGCACAGCTGGTGATAGGCCGCGTCGTCGCTTGTCACTCTCGTGGGCTCGCCGCCCTCGAGGCCGATGCGGAAGATGGGACGACGTCCGTTGTCGTCCGCGGTGAAGTAGATCCACCGGCCGTCCGCAGACCACACGGCCTCCCCTGGCCAGCGGTCGAAGCCCGCCAGCAGGTCGCGATAGGCAACCGGGCCGCCAGCCGGAAGATCACCGGACGGCAGTCCGGCGAGCACGAGCGTCGCGTCTCCGGGCTCGTCATAGCTGTCGTGCCTGTAACGCGTCGCCAGCACCAGCTCGCCGTCAGGCGAGATCCGCGCACCGCCGAAATCGGCGCCAGGCTCGCTGAGCAGCACCCGCCGCTCCGCAGTGCTCGTGTCGATGACGACGACCTCCTCGCGGAACTCGCCCCCCTCCTCCGTGACCTGCCACCCGGTGATCACTGCCGAGCCATTCGGGGCAAGCTCGAACTCCTGCTCGTCCAGCGCCCGGCCGGCATCGGGAGTCAGGTCGCGTGCTTCGGCGGGCGTGTCGGCCTCGCCGCCGTCGTCGTGCGTGTCCAAGCTCTCGGCCAACTGTGCAGCGGTGGGGAAGAGCAGCCGCAGCGACTCAGGCCCGAGGTCGTGGTCCCAGAACCGCAGCCTGCCGCCGCCTGGCTCATGCAAGATCGCGTTCACCCCGGCGTCGCTGCGCGCCTTCCGCCTGGCGGCGTCCTGCTCTGCGCCATCGGCTCCGGGGAAGACCGCGGCAGCGTAGACGAACGCCTGCTCGCTCCGGGCCGCCGCGAGTCCAGCCACGCCACCGCCAGGCGCCGCGATCCGGCGCGCTTCGCCGCCGACCGCCGGCAGCAGCCATACCCCGGGCTTGTCTTTGCCTGCGTCTGAGTCCTTCTTGCTGGCCCCTGGGTCTGGCCGCTTCGACGCGAACAGCAGCGAGCCGTCCGGCAGGAACTCCGGGCTGCCCTCCCCTTCGGCGCTCCGGGTCAGCCTGACCGGGGCCCGGTCCCCTGCGGCATCGACCCGCCAGATGCTGGTGAGGTACTTCGGCGGCTCCCCGCCGATTGTCTGGACGACTACTGCCAGCCACGACCCGTCTGGTGCCAGCCGGATCGCCGTCACTCTTGGGACTGCTACGTACTCCCCGAGGTCACCCAGCATCGCCACGTCGGGATCCTTCCTGCCGTTCGACAGCTTACGGTTGTCCGTAGACGACCTCTTATCAGATGCCCGAGTCGTTCGACTGTCGGGCTGTGGCTTCACCCATCGGAGCCTGAGCGACTGCGTCAGCTGCCGCCTGGCCCGGCCATGCTCCATACCTTGACCGAGCGGATCGCCAGCGTTCCGCTGCAGGCCCCCAGCGTCGGCTCTGTGAACTCGGCGAGGTCGGCAATGAAGTACATCTGCTCATGCGGGACGCGTTGGCGGACGGTGAGAACCGTCTTGCCATCCACCGACCAGACCAGCTCGGACTTCGTCCACAGCAGCCCGAACTTGTGCCAGCCAACGCTCTGTTTGCGCGACAGCAGAGCCCTCACCTGAGGCGTTCCGATCGGGGCCGGGTGGAAGTAGGCACCCGCTGACTCGGGTCGGCCATTAGTGGCGCCCCACGCCTCGATCAGATCGATCTCCGGTGGCCAGACACCGTCTTCTGCCGCGAGCCATAGTCCCGGCCACAGCCCAGGTCGATCAGGGATCTTGGCGACGACCTGCATGTAGCCGTACTCGAAGTGGAAACTCGAGTACGTGGTCACCATGCCCGAGCGGCAGTCATACTGCTCATAGCCGCCGTCTTTCGTAGTACCTGCCGTCGGCACCCGACTGGCGACGAGCCGCAGTTCTCCGCCGGCGACACGATCCTGGCTACCCAGGTACCACTGATATTCCTTGTTCCCGAAATTGGTGCAACCGGCAGGCAGATCCATCGCGGGATAGCAGGTACCCCACACATTCGTATCAAGGGTCGATCCGGCGAAGGCAGCGCTGAACTCAAGCTTGCCTTTGGGATCCGTCGCACTTGAACCCTCGTCTGCAGTTCGCGCCGAAGGGGACTTTGCTGGAGTCGAGCTTGTTCCCCGGGACGGCGCGTGGCTACCGATTATGCCAAGACCCCACAAGATCAGTACCAGCGCAAGAGGCACGCCGACCAGAAGCTTCCACTGCCGCTTCACCCGTCACCTCCGCGTACCCGGCAGGCACACCCGCTCGGATGACGTCCGCCCCCCGCTACCACAATCCAGCGCGATGCCCAGGATCCTCGGCCTGGGTCAACGCCGGGCTCGAGGCTTTAAGTCGGCCGCAGTGTCCGAGTTTAGCGCTGTCTGAGCCTGTATACGGTGGAAAGCCGTCGGCGAGGCCGGTGCGGTCTGCTCCGCGAGATCGGGCATCTCGCATCTCCCTGGGAATTGCGCAACCCGTGGAGCAGGCCCCAGTAAGCTGGCGTCCCAGCCCGAGGCCCACGTGCGGCATCCCTATTGCGGCGTAAGAAATATCCATGACTAGCAGTGGCAGTGTTTGGGTCGGAGTGCTCGACCTAGCCGATGACAGCCCGATCATCGACGTGAGCGGCGCGCCGCGGCCTGATCAGATCCTGGCTCGAATTCTAATTCGAATACACTCCGCTCCGCTTGGTTACGTCGAGGTCCCGTTGTGGCCGACTGAGAGCTTGCAGGAGCGGTCTAGCCAAGCGGCCGGTCGGACCCTACCCGAGGCCATCCGCCAACACCACGACTCCGATCGCGCCGTTGGAGGTGCTGGCAGCTCGGCCGGCTGGGCCAGTCGCGTCTCCTGCCCGCGTAACTTCCCTGACCAGGATAGATCTGGCATGAGCGTCATCGTCTGCACCCGAGATAGGCCCGCCGAGCTGCGTGACTGTCTATCCGCCTTGCAGAACGTGACGTACCAGCCGTTGGAAATCCTGATAGTCGACAACGCGCCTTCTGATGAAGCAACTAGGAAAGTCGTAGCTGACGTAGCGCGCGATGACCCTCGTATCCGGTACACACAGGAGCCGCAGCCAGGGCTATCGCGGGCGCGGAATCATGGATTGGCGATAGCGACATTTGACCTCATCGCATTCACGGACGACGATATTGTCGTCGAACCTGGCTGGCCAGCAGCGATTGCCGCAGGATTCGCGGCGGATCCTGAGACTGCTTGCGTAACTGGTCCTGTAGCTTCTCGCTCCCTGGACACGCCCAGCGAGCGATACTTTGACTCCAGGTATCCGTGGGGAGACGCGTTCAGCGCTCGTCGTTACGACCTCGGCGATTATCGCGACGGGTCCCCTCTCTACCCCTTCAAGGCGGGGATATTCGGAACGGGCGCGAACTTCGCGATTCGTAGGGACGTCATGGAGAAGCTGGGCGGATTCGATGTGTTGCTAGGTGCTGGCGGCCCCGGTCGCGGTGGAGAGGATCTCGACACTTTTGCACGTATTATCCTTTCTGGTTACCGCATTTGCTACGTGCCTTCCACACTTGTCTGGCATCGTCACCGGGCGACCGACGCGGCCTTGTCGAAGCAGGTCTACGACTATGGTCACGGCCTTGGTGCATACCTTGCCAAGCGCATCCTGACGCGCGAGATGCCGGTTAATGTGCTTGTGCGCAGCGCCGGGCAGTCGATCGTGATAGGCGCCCTGATGCGTCGTGCGGCACGTACTAGCCGTGCGCCGACACGGGGCTGGCGGCTGGCGGCGAGCGAGGCGCAAGGCGTGGTCGCCGGCGCGCTCACCTATCTCCAGGTCCGCCGCTCGCCCAGGCTGCTGCCGGGCGGAGACCAGCTATTGCCGAAGCGGCAGCCTTCGGTCTGACCTGAGGCTTATAACCCGATCGCGCCGATCATCAGCGGTCACGCACTATCCTCAGCGACACGGGCGTGACGTCATCCAGGAGCGCAAGCTGCGCGTCCTCCTACCGTTACCTCGGAGGAGGGTTATGAGCTCTACGCCTGGCACTTACGCCTGGCGACTGTTTCGCGGGTGGCGCCTGCGGTCTTCAGATCGCCCCGTCTCCGGCCGATGGCACGGCGACCGGCGGGAACGGCGAACGCCATCGGACTCCATCGGGCTAGTCCAGGCTTGTCGAGCCGACTGGTCACCGCCTGAACCGACCCTAGAATCCGCCATGGCGGAGCCAGTTGGACATCTGCCTGGTCACGCGGCGAGGCGAACCGCCGAAACAAGGCACGGCAAGCACGGGCCTGGGGTAACCGATGGCTGGCAGACGACCGACGGTATAGGAGGCCTAGGTCCGGGCAGCCGACCGCGACACGCGGTGCTCGCCGTCCTTACGCGCGGACGTTACGCGGCTCGTCACGGACGCGGCGGCCAACCCGTTGACGGGGCCCTCACCGAGCTCACTGGCCTCCCCGGACAAGGCGGCTCCTCCTCCAGTCGGGAGTTCGCGACCCTCGCCGTGACCGCAGTCTTCGCGCTCACGCTGGTCATGGCCGGAGCTGGCCACCTCTTCGACGTCAGCGGCCTGCGGCTGGTCGGCGTCCTTGGTGCCGTGTTCTTCGGCGCGGGAGCCGCCCCGCTTCAGCTCTCAGTCCGGTCAAACCTAGCGATGAAGCTCGGCGTAGCGGGCGTCCTAGGTTTCGCGATCCTGACCGTGTTCGGCTCGGTCATGGTGCTGTGGTCGGGCTGGCATCCCCAGCGCGCCGCCGCGGTGATAGTTCTGGCAGCGCTGGTCGCTCATTTTCTCGGCTGCCGCCGAGCAATTCAGAATCTACGCACCGCCAATGAATTCCGGTTGCCGAGTTTCAATCGGGCGCTGATCCTTAACCGTACTCTAGCCTGCACACTCGCTGGGACGGCGCTTTGGTCCATTGCGGCGGCCACAGCAAGCCACATTACGGCGCCCGGTGTCCTAGGATTTCTACCCAAGATTGCTCCGTTCTGGTATGCCGGCCTTGTATTGCTGCTGGCAGCGATCGTGTTCGCCCGGGGGAAACATGAGGCCTATGCTGCCCTGGCCGTTACCTCCCTGCTCAGCGCTCTTACGCTGACACCCTCGCTGGTCTATGGCACCCCGCGGTCACAGTCTGCCGGCAAGCATATCGATCTTGTACTCCAGATCCTGAGTCAGCACCATCTAGATCGCAATATAGGTATCTACCAGGCATACTCTGGATTTTTCTCCGCGATAGCCTGGGTATGCAGCCTGGCCCACGTTGCCGACCCGCTAACCCTCGCCGCGTGCTGGCCATTTGTCGTCGGGCTAATCGGCCTTGCTGAGCTAAGGTTCCTCTTCGGCCAGCTCTTTGAGCCCGGTTACCGAATCTGGGTAGGAATCACTCTCGCGGTTCTCGTGAACTCGATTGGTGCCGACTACTTCTCGCCCCAGGCGGTCGGCTTTGTCCTCGGCGTCGGGGTCTATGGGCTCGTGCTCGGCCGGTCCTGGCCTGGCCTTCCTGAGCGCTGGCGGATAGCGCTGCTCGTCTTCGCCGGATGCTCACTGGCAGTTACGCACGAACTGAGTCCGTACATCGTCGGCGGCGTGCTAGTCGTCCTAGTGATCTTCCGTGTCATCAGGCCGTGGTACTTGCCTGCTACCATCTTGCTTCCTGCGCTGCTCTGGGCCTTGCTCAACCGGCATGTCTTGGCTGGCTTCATCAACTTTCATGATCTTGGCGATCTGTCAAACTTCGCTCCGCCTAAGACGTTTGCAACACCAGGCCTCAGCAGGCTGCCGATCGTTGGTGAAAGTTCCCATGCGCTGGCACTTGGACTCCTCGTGCTCGTCGCCATGGCACTGGTCGGGTTCTACCGGAACATCCGCGACAGGTCAGCGTGGGCGTACATCATGGCTCCCGGTGTAGGACTCGTCCTCATCGTCGCCAACCCATACGGCAATGAGGGAATATTCCGGGCAGCCCTCTTTGCCATACCGTGGCTCGCGGCGCTAGCACTGGCAGCCGTACCTAGGCGGCCGCCGCAGTGGCTGTCCGCGCCGCTGGGCCTCTTGTCCCTGGGCTTGCTGACCACCTATCTCATTGCGATGTTCGGACTTGGTAACGCTGCAGTAATTCGCTTTTCAGATCTTCAGGCGCTCGCGGTCTATCAGCGCCAAGCCTCCGATAACAGCGATCTGCTGAATATGTCCTACGGGGACCTTCCGATCAGTGACACCTTTCCGCCTTACGGGGTTTACGTGCTGTGGTCCACGGTTGCGACTCGCGCCGATATTCGGACCCTCAACCCAACGGCTGGCGACCTGGCCGCACTCACGAAGAGTTACATCAAGTATTCCCGATCCGTTTCCTCCGCTCCTGCCGACGAACTCTATGCGATTTGGTCTCCAGCCTCCGCGCAGTACGCTGTCGATTATGGACTACAGACCTGGAATCAAGCCGTGAAGTGGCGTGCGCTGATGGCTAAGAGTACCTATTGGCATGTCGTCTTCAGCACTGGCGGAACCTACTTGTTCCGCCTCGTGCCGCAGGCAGTACCCTAAATTCACCGGTTCGGAATACTGCCGACTACCAGACTTGACCTGATAGCGGGGAGGCAGGGATCTCGCATCATATGAGAGTAGCCTTTCTTATCCTTAACCACCGTGCACCCGAGCAGATGCTCCGACTCTTGGCCACCCTGCGCCGACAGCTACCCGATTCCCCGCTGGTCGTGCATCATGACAGGTTCCACACACCGCTCGATGCCGACGTGCTCCGACCTATCGGCGCAGTCCACTTGCTCACAAGCGACTTTCCGATCCGCTGGGGTGACTTCAGCCTCCTCGACTGCACGTGGCGTTGCATGCGTTGGATCAACGAGAACGTCGAATTTGACTGGCTCGTGCTGCTCTCCGCCCAGGACTATCCGATAAAGCCGCTCAGTGATCTCGGCAGCTACCTCGGTGGGAGCGGCGCCGATGCACTGCTCACCGCGAGCCCGATCCGAGAACTGGTTAGCTCCAGTCAGACCCGTGACATGCGCCGCCGTTATCTGTATCAGTACCGCCTGGGGACGACCTCGCCACTCGCACCTCAAGGCCACGACAGACTCTGGCGCACGCTACGCCATACCGTCGGGATGCCCGTCGATGTGGTCAATTATGTCCAGCCATACTTCAAGATCTACAAATTTCCGGACGCGATGCCGTGGAGGTTTGGCTGGCGAGCACGGGAGAATCCGTTCACCCGCGAGCATCCCTGCTGGTTCGGATCGGCCTGGTATTGCCTTTCACGCAAAGCCGTCGTATATGTGAGTTCCTTTCTTCAGCGGAATCCCAGTCACTCGGACTACTACCGCAAAACCATCTATCCAGACGAGTCTGCAACCGCTACGATTCTGCAGAATTCATCCGAGATAATCGTCAAGTCGGCCACAACACATTATACGAAGTGGACGCAGCCCAAATCTGGGCACCCTGACATCCTTTCCATCTGCGACCTTCCCGACATGGAACAGTCATCCGCCTACTTCGCGCGGAAATTCGATCTGGGCCACGATTCCGATGTACTAGATCGCCTAGACGAGCTTTCGATTGCGCGTCCGGAGTCAAGGCTGCAACGCTGACCACAGCATCGGCTGCGTTGGTGCGCTAGCACTCTGTCTTCAACACGGGACCTGCTCCGTTACTTGGGCGGCGCAGCCTTCGCGACCATCACCGCCTCGCCACGCCACATCTCTA
>JASIGS010000701.1 GCA_030052355.1 Streptosporangiaceae bacterium
GCTCCGCCACGTCGCTTCGGCGTTGCGAGCAGGCGTCCACTCATCGGAACTGTGCGTGCGCCACGTGTCCCGGCTGCGGGCTGACGACGCCGTCGCTGGCCGCCTCGCCAGCAGCGAGCTGACCGAGCGAGCCCAGCGGCTCTCCAGCCAGCTAGACGCCGACTTCGGCGCCGCGACGACGGCCGGGCGGGCGCCCGGCGGCAGAGGTCAGGGAGCGAGCGCGTGGCGCCGCGCGGCGGTGTTCCTCGACGGCTCGGTGCTGGGCGGCTGCCCCGCAGACCAGGCGTGATCACGAGCCATCTGCTGGCCGGGGCTCGCCCGATGTCGTGCGATCGTGAACAGCCATGCCCGGAACGCGTGTTCGTCGCCGCGGAAGTCAGTCAGGCCGGCCAGATTCTGTGATCGGGCGGTGTGCCGGGCAGCTGCCAGGGCGAGGCAGCTTCTGGCGAGCTCTGTGACAGAAGTGGCCAGTGAGATTGCGATTGCCGCTGTGCGTGCGATACAAAGGACGAACTGGCGATGAGGCTCGCCACAAACCGCGGAACCGTTCGCTGATGGCCTCTGCAGCCGGGAAACCGGCGTGGAGAGGAGACATCAGTGACCGTTGAAAAACCGGAGTCGCCCGGCGAGGATAGACCGGGCGGCCTGGCGCTTAGTTCCGCCAGAGTTCGCCCGAAGAGAGCCATTCGGTGAGCCTGGCGCTGCCCATCCCGGTTGTCCAGCTGCTCCAAGTCGTCACGATCGCCGCCATCGCGCCCGGTGTGTCGGGTGTGATCGCCAAGGTCGAGGCGCGGATGCAGGGACGGACCGGTCCGCGAGTGCTGCAGCCCTACTACGACCTGGCGAAGCTGTTCCGCAAGGAGGCGCTCGCGCCGGAGGGCTCGAGCTGGGTGTTCCTCGCTGCGCCGCTGGCGGCTATGGCCTGCTACCTGACGGTGCCGCTGCTGATACCGGTGCTGACCACCTTCGGGCTCCCGCTCGGCTACATGGGCGACATCCTCGGCGGCGGCTTCATCCTGTCGCTGGCAAGCTTCCTGGTCGCTGTCGCCGCGCTGGATAGCGGCAGCCCGTACCCGCAACTCGGCGCCAGCAGGGCCAAGACGTTCGCCGCCATCACCGAGCCTGTCGTGCTCTTCGTCGTGTTCACGGTCGGGCTGGTGACAGGCACGGACCTGCCGTACGCGCTCGCCGCCACGGTGCGCTCGTCGGCCGGTCAGATCGTCCGCCCCGCTCACCTGCTGGCGGCCGCAGCGCTCTTCATGGTGATCCTGTACGAGACCGGCCGGATCCCGGTCGAGACCCATACCGGCACAAACGAGTTCGGCATGATCGAGGAGGCCAGGCCGTTCGAGCACTCCGGGCCGTACTTCGCGCTGCTGAAGTGGGGCTCGGCCATGAAGCAGGCGATCCTCTACACGATCTTGCTCAATGTGTTCGTCGCGCCCTGGGGCCTCGCTGCTAGCAGGGACCTCGGGCCGGTGCTGCTCGCGATCGCCGCGCTGGCCGGAAAGGCAGTCGCACTCGGCGTCGTCGTGGCCGTGATCGACAACTCCTTCGCCAAGCTCCGGCTATTCAAGATCACCGAGTTCGCCGCGGCGGCTTTCCTGCTGTCGGTGCTCGGCGTGTTCACCCTGTACCTGGGCGGTGGCTGATGTCGCACCTGGTCGCCGCGGGCGTGCTGGCCGCTACCGTTGCCGCGCCGAGCGCACTGTCCGGCGGCATGAACGTCATAGCGGTAGGCGTCCTGCTTGCCGAGTTCGGCATGTTCCGCCAGGCGCTGCTGCGCGACCAGGTCCGGCTGTACGCCGGCCAGGCTGTGCTGATCTCGGTGCTCGCGGCGGTCGTCGGCGCGACCCGGCACCTGCCCGACCTGTACGCGCTGGCCGCCCTGTCGTTCGGGTTGAAGGCGGTGCTCGTGCCGGTCGTGCTGCGCAGGCTGCTGCGCGGGATCGGTGCGCTCGGCGGTGACCCGAAGTGGAGCGCGGGCGGCACCGACATCGCGGGCAGCCACGCACTGGGCGTGGCGAGCACCGTACTGCTGGCGATCGCCGTCGCCGCGTTCGGGTTCTTCGCCGTCGCGGCGCTCGGCATCCGCAGCCCGGTCCTGCCGGTCACCGCGCTATCGGTGTCGGTTGCCGTCATCCTGGTCGCCTTCGTGCTCATGATCGTGCGGCGCGACGTGGTCTCGCAGGCGATCGGCTTCCTGTCTCTGGAGAACGGGGTCTCGCTGACCGCGCTCGTGGTGGCCGCCGGGCTACCGCTGATCCTCGAGGTGGCGTTCCTGCTCGACCTGCTGGTCGCGGCCGTGGTGTTCGGCCTGCTGATCAGGGTGCACCACGGGCGGGCGGAGTCGATGTCAACGGCCGACCTCACGCGTCTGCGCGGGTAGGCCGCCATGCATGCCGTCCTCGTGCTGTTGCTCGCACTCCCGCTCGCTGCCGCGCTAGCCTGCCTGCGCGTGCCGCTGCGGGCTGCACGGAGCGTCACCGTGGCGTCCGGGCTGGCGAGCGCCGGCCTGGTGCTCGCGCTAGTGCCCGCGGCCGCGCACCAGGACGTGACCTACCTGCGCTTCCTGCGCGTCGACGCGGTCAGCGCGGTGTTCCTGCTGGCGACGGGGTTCCTTTACGCCGTGGTCTCCGTGTACTGCGCAGGCTATCTGTCGACCGGGACAGGACAGCCGCCCCCGTATGCGCGTCGCCTCTGGGCTGGGCTGAACTTGTTCGCCTGGGCCATGCTGGCCGCGCCGATGATGAGCAACCTGGCGCTGCTGTGGGTGGCGATCGAGGTGACCACCGTCGTATCGGCCCTGCTGGTCGCCGTCGAGAACTCCGACGGGGCGGCCGAGGCGGCTTGGAAGTACGTGCTGCTCGCGTCCGCTGGGCTGTGCCTTGCCCTGCTGGCGACGATCTTCACCTACTACGCGGGCGCGCACGTGCTCGGCCAGTCCTACGACCTCGGATTCCCTCAGCTGCTGCAGGTCGCCCGGCGGCTGCCCCGGACCGCAGTCGAGCTGGCGTTC
>JASIGS010000084.1 GCA_030052355.1 Streptosporangiaceae bacterium
AGCAGCGTCTCGGTCGCGATGTCGGCACGGGGCAGCAGCACCCGGTTGATCGGGTCGAGGATGTCGTCGTAGGCGGGCCACGCGTCGGCCAGGCCCTCGGCGGACTGCTGACCCTCAGGGATAAGGTCCGGCATGATGCCGAACGCCCGCAGGGCCTTGGCCGTCTGCTCGCCGACGGCGGCCACCTTGACCCCGGCGAAGGCGCGGGCGTCCAGCCCGTACTCCTCGAACTTCTCCCTGATCGCACGCACCGCGTTGACCGAGGTGAAGCCGATCCACTGGTACCTGCCGGTGACCAGGCCCTTGACGGCCCGTTCCATCTGCTGCGGCGTGCGCGGCGGCTCGACGGCGATCGTCGGCACCTGCTCGGGCACCGCGCCGCGGGCCCGCAGCAGGTCGCAGGCCTCGTCCGACTGCTCCTTGGTCCGCGGCACCAGCACCCGCCAGCCGAACAGCGGCTTGGTCTCGAACCAGGAGAGCACGGGCTGCGCCATGACACCCTCGCCGACCACGGCGACCGCAGGACCGTCCGCGGTCAGCAGGCTGACCCCGGCGGCCTTGAGGTCTGCGGAGATCGTCGCGAGCGTGCCAAGGACCGTGTGCTGGTCGGTCGTTGTCCCGTTCCAGGTGATCGCGAACGGGGCGTTCTCCGGCCAGCCGGCCGCGATCAGCATCTTGCCGAGGTCCACCGGGCCGCTCTCGGCGCCCATGATCACCAGGGTGCCGTCGGTGGCGTTGACCCGGCTGGCCTCGCTCGCGTGGATGATCCGGACTTCGCCTGCCGCGTCCGCAGTCAGCGGGATCCCGGCGTAGGCCGGCACGGCCGTCGCGGCCGACACGCCAGGCACCACCTCGAACGGGACCCGGGCCTTCGCGCAGGCAGCGGCCTCCGCGGGGGCGTTCCCGAACATGAACGGGTCACCCCCGTAGAGCCTGACCGCCAGCTGTCCAGCCTTCGCTGCCTTGACCAGCAGCTTCGGGTCCGCCTGCTGGGCGTCTGTGTCCGCGAGCGTCGCGTCCGGCTTCAGCAGGTGGCCGAGCCGCTCGCCGAGTCGGGCCGAAGCCACGACCAGGTCGGCGCGCCCGATCAGCCCGGCGGCCCTGACGGTCAGCAGGTCCTCATCGCCGGGGCCCGCTCCCACGAACGCCACCCAGCCGGGTACCTGCGGATGAGCTGACTTGCCCACCGGCCCCGCCTTCCCGGCCGACACTCCCTTGTCGGCCAAAACTGCCTTGTCAGCCGCCCCCGACTTCCCGGCCGACCCCGCTCTCCCGGCCGGCGCGGCTTTCGCGGCCGACACGGCTCTAGCAGCCGGTACGGCCTTGGCGGCCGGCCCGGCCTTTGCGGCCGGGACTGTCTTCCCGGCCGAGACTGTCTTCCCGGCTGAGCCGGCCCTGGCCCCCTGCGCGCTGCGCCCGGTCCCCGCGCTCTTCCCGGCAGAAGCCTTGTCAGCGGACGAGTTCTTCCCGGCCGCCTGGCTCTTCCCCGCCGTTCCGGCCCCCGCCGTTCCGGCCTTGGCCGTCTTCGCGGCTGACACAGTTGTCTTCCCGGTCGATGCCCGCGTCTTCCCGTCCGCTGACTTCGACTGCCTACTGGCCTTCCCAGTCGAGACTGTGGGGTTCACCTGTCATCGTCCCCGCTGGTCGAGTGCCCTGCGCCGGGCACTGTCGTGTAGCTTCCCGCCCCGCGGCTGAGCAGGTCGGCGGCGAGCTGGCGGCCAAGCGCCTCGGCCTGCGCCAGCGGACCGCTCACGCTGCCGCGGAGCGCCACTCCCCCGTCGGCCGCCACGACAACGCCGTGCAGCCGCAATACCTCTACCCCGACCGCGTACGCGCCGACCGGCGCCGCGCAACCGGCCTCGAGCGCGCCGAGCAGGCTGCGCTCCGCGGTAGTCGCCGCCCGGCTCACCGGGTCGTCCAGCTCGCTCAGCAGCGCAACAAGCCCTTCCCGGCTCGCGCTGCACTCAACCGCGAGTGCCCCCTGGCCAGCGGCCGGGACCATCTCGTCGGCCTCGAAGACCTGCGTGACCACGTCGAGCATGCCGATCCGCGCCAGGCCCGCGTACCCGAGCACGACGGCGTCGAGCTCGCCCGATGTCACCTTGGCGAGGCGCGTTCCCGCGTTGCCGCGCACAGGGACGGGAACGACATCCGCCCGCATCATCAGTAGTTGCGCCGCGCGGCGCGGGGAGCCGGTCCCTATTCGCGCCCCGGGCGGCAGATCGGCGAGCTTGGCTCCGGCCGCGGCCACCAGTGCATCGCGCGGGTCGTCCCTGACCGGCACCGCGGCCAGCGTGATCCCGGCGGCCGGGCCGGTCGGCAGGTCCTTGAGTGAGTGCACGGCGAAGTCGATCTCGCCCGCCAGCAGGCCGGCCCGGAGCGCGCTGACGAACACGCCGGTGCCGCCGATCTGGGTCAGCTGCTCCCGGCTGACGTCCCCCTGCGTCGCGATGCCGACGAGCTCGACCTCTGCTCCGGTCCGCTCGGTCAGCGCGCTGGCCACCAGGCGGGACTGCGCCGTCGCCATCGGGCTGCGCCTGGTGCCGAGCCGCAGCGTGCTCATGACTGTTCTCCCCGGTCGGCGTCCGCCCAGCCCGGCAGGCGCGCGTCCGCCTGGGCGACGGACTGGACGGCAGCCGGATCGAGGTCGAACAGCACCCGCAGCGCGTCCTCGTAAGACTCCGCACCCGGCCCACCCGCCAGCTCCTTGACCCTGACCGTGGGCGAGTGCAGCAGCTTCTCGGTGATCCGGCGCATGGACTTGCTGACTTCGGCGAGCGTGGCGGCGTCCAGGTCTTGCAGCCGGCCGGAGAGCCTGGCCATCTCGGTCTCCACGACCTTGGCCGCCTTCTCCCGCAGCGCCACGACGGTGGGCGCAACGCGCGCCGCCCGCCCGGCCGTCAGGTGAGACTTCAGCTCCTCGGCCACGATCTCCCGGACCTCCGCCACCGCGCTGTCGCCCGGGCGCAGCCCCGCGCTCCCGTCCGCGGCCAGGGTGTCCAGGTCGGTCAGCGCGACGCCGGGAACCTCGCCCACACCGGGCGCCACGTCGCGTGGCATCGCGAGGTCGAGCAGCACGAGGGGACCGTTTCGGCCGGTCCTGCGGGCCAGCGCTTCGGTGACCATATCCGTCGTGATCACGTGCGCTGACGCGCCCGTGCACGTGACGACCAGGTCGGCCGCGGCCATGAGCGCCACCAGGCCGGCGAAGTCGCCGACCGTACCGCCGATCCCGGCCGCGAGCCGCTCGGCGCGCTGCCTGGTGCGATTGGCGACCACGACCTCTGCCGCACCCGCGCGCGCCACGCTGACGATCGCGAGCGAGCTCATCGAGCCCGCACCGACGACCAGAACTCGCCGCCCGGCCAGCGACTTCTCGTCACCGGCGGTGGCGTCCGCTGCCGACCCGCTGAGCTGCCGTGCCGCGGCCTGCAGGCCGACGCTGACGAGGCTGGCGCCGGCGGCGCCGACCGCGGTCTCGGTGTGCGCGCGTTTGCCGGTCCGCAGCGCGAGCGAGCCCACTTCGGACAGTGCCCGGGTCACCGTGC
>JASIGS010000702.1 GCA_030052355.1 Streptosporangiaceae bacterium
GGTCCGGTCAGCCCAGTTCCCGTCTTTGCCACATGGCTGCGGGGCTACGGGGGTTCGCGTTCGGACAACCCCAGCCCGCGTATCTCCCCAGCCCCGGGCGCCGTCCCGGGAGCTAGTCCCCCGTGGACAGCCTCGCGGGGGTCCGGGGGTCGCCGCCCGGGTAAGCGCTAAGTGGCGGAATTGTAGCGGGAAGTCACCTGCTTGTGTATAGCTCAACAGGGCTATACACGAAATGGGCCTGCCGGGGTCTAGCGTTGCCGGTCCGAGTTCCGTAAGTTACTCTTTCGCGACCATCACTCGCCGGAGTCGATCAACCCCGAGACGGCTCCGGACCGCGACTGAACGCCACCCTGGCGTGAACACCCCCTGCGGGCGTGACGATTCAGAGGAGCTGGGCCTACATGTGGATCACGGACTGGACTGTGCGTGCCGCGTGCAAGGGAACTGACCCGGACGAGCTATTCGTCCAGGGCGCGGCGCAGAACCGGGCCAAGCTGATCTGCCGTGGCTGCACGGTGAGGACGGAGTGCCTCGCCGATGCCCTTGATAACCGGATCGAGTTCGGTGTCTGGGGCGGCATGACAGAGCGTGAGCGCCGAGCGCTGCTGCGCCGGCGGCCCGACGTGACTTCGTGGCGTGACTTGCTAGAGAACGCCAGGAACCACTACGAGCGCACGGGCGACGAACTCGTCGCCAGCTAGACCAACACAGCTGGGCCAACACCCTCGAGGCCGCTAGCCGGACCCGAACGCTCGGCCGATCTGGCGTAGTCCGTCGAGGTCGTGCACGTCGTCGGGCTGCGCCGGTATCTCCGCCACCGGGACCAGCGGGTGAGCCGCAGAGAACGCCTCCGCGAGCCGCCGTTGAACCGCTGCCTGCTGCATCCGGTCCGCGTGCGACCGCAGTGCCGCGATGGTCAGCGCGTTCGCCTCTGCCGTGGCTGTCTGCCCACCGCCACCCGCCGCCGGTCCGCCGCCCTGCAGCACCTCGGCCGCTGCGAGGCTGCGGGCCGCCGACAGCTGCGCAGCGGGCAGTTGCAGCACCCGGTTCAGGATGAGCCCGGCGAGCGGCATCCGCTCCTGGCCGAGGCGTTCCACAAAATACGAGGCCTCGCGCAGGGCGTCAGCTTCTGGCGCCGCTACTACCAGGAACGACGTGCCGGGCGTGCGCAGCAGCTGGTAGGTGTACTCGGCGCGCTCGCGGAACCCGCCGAACATCGTGTCGAGCGCGGACACGAAGGTCTGCACGTCTCTCAGCACCTGCGTGCCGAGGATCTTGGTCAGCACGCCGGTCACCACGCCGAACCCGGCGTTCAGCACCCGCAGGTAGGCACGGCCGCCGATCTTGGCCGGCGCGGTGAGCAGCCGCAGCAGCTTGCCGTCCAGGAACCGGGCGAGCCGCTGCGGCGCGTCGAGGAAGTCCAGCGCGGACCGGCTCGGCGGGGTGTCGACGACGATGAGGTCCCACTCCTCAGCCCTGCGCAGCTGGCCGAGCTTCTCCATCGCCATGTACTCCTGCGTCCCGGCGAAGCTGGACGACAGCGACTGATAGAACGGGTTGGCCAGGATCTGCGCCGCCCGGTCCGGATCGGCGTGTGCCTCCACGATCTCGTCGAAGGTCCGCTTCATGTCGAGCATCATGGCGTGCAGGCTGCCACCCGAGGCGTGCTCGTTCCCGGTCCCCGCGTCGCTGGGGGCCGACCCGACGCCGCGCACAAGGCGCGGGGTGTTGTCCAGGGAGTTAAGGCCCATCGACTGCGCAAGCCTGCGAGCCGGGTCCACAGTCAGCACGACGACGCGCCGGCCGCGCTCGGCTGCCCGCACGCCAATGGCCGCTGCGGTCGTCGTCTTGCCGACGCCGCCAGAACCGCAGCAGACGATGATCCGGGTGCGCCGGTCATCGATCAGAGCGTCGACGTCCAGCGCTGGCGGAGTTGTCTTGGCGGTCATCAGGCGGCCCGCTGCTCACGCAGGGCGGCCGCGAGCCGGTACAGGCCGGCCAGGTCGATGCCCCCGTTGATCCACGGGAGCTGGTAGCAAGGCTGGCCGGTCGCCTGCAGCCGCAGCTCCAGCTCTCGCTGGCCGACGGCGGTCTTCGCCTGCGCGGAGAGCTCGGTGGCGAGCGCTCCGGCGAGACCCTCGGCCTCCTCAAGGCCCGCCCTCTTGAGCCCGAGCGCCAGCTGATCGGTGTCGAGCTCGCCGTCCGCTGCCTTCTGGACCTGGTCGGGCGGCAGCGCGAGCGGCCTGGTCATGTTGATCATGATGCCGCCAGCCCTGATGCTGCCGAGGGCGCGCAGCTCCGCGACACCGTCCAGAGTCTCCTGGACGGGCATCTCCTCGAGCACGGTGACGAAGTGCACCACCGTCTCCGGCGAGGAGATGACGCTCTGCACCGTGTCCGCGTGACCGCGGATGGGACCTACCCTGGCCAGGTCGGAGACCTCGGAACTGACGTTCAGGAACCTGCTGATACGGCCGGTCGGGGGCGCGTCCATGACGACGGCCTGGTAGACCCTGCCGCGGCTGCGATCCTTGCGGCGCACCGCTTCCGCGGCCTTCCCGGTGAGCAGCACGTCGCGCAGGCCAGGAGCGATCGTCGTCGCGAAATCCATGACGCCGAGCCTGGTCAGCGCCGCGCCGGCCTGCCGCATGCCGTAGAACATCTCCAGGTACTCGAGCAGCGCTGACTCCGGGTCGGCCACGAGCGCGAACACGTCGCCGCCTTCCCCGGCCGCGGTTCCTGGCCCGACAGCTATCTTGCGCTCGGAGTACGGCAGTGGTGGGACGTCGAAGAGCTGGGCGATGCCCTGACGGCCTTCGACTTCCATCAGCAGCACCTTCTTACCGGAGGTGGCCAGCGCCAGCGCCAGCGCGCCGGCGACCGTGGTCTTGCCGGTGCCACCCTTGCCGGTGACGACGTGCAGGCGGACGCCATCCCAGTCGGTGTCGCGAGTGGTCATTGTTGGAGGCTATCCGCGCCGGGCCAGCAGACGGTGCACCTGGTTGGCATGCCTTTGGCCGGTTGCTGAAAATCGCTAGGCTAAGTGAGTAGAGACCCGCTTCGCCGGGACGGCGAGCGAGAAGAGGTGTTGCACATGGCATGGCCGATCAGGATTGTGCAGCAGTACGAGGATGGAATCATCTTCAGGTTCGGCAAGGTGCTACCTGGTGTGAAGGGCCCCGGACTGACGGTCATGCGTCCGTTCGGCGACCGGCTAGTGAAGGTCAACAAGCAGATCGTCGCCATGGGCGTGCCCGCGCAGGAGGGCATGACCAGGGATAACGTTAGCGTTCGCGTGGACGCCGTCGTCTACTACCGGGTGGTCGACCCGATCAAGGCGTCGCTCAACGTGTTCAACTACCGTGACGCGGTCGCGCAGCGGGCCCAGACCTCGCTGCGGTCGATCATCGGCCAGTCCGAGATGGACGAGCTGCTGGCCGAGCGCGACCTGGTCAACAGGC
>JASIGS010000703.1 GCA_030052355.1 Streptosporangiaceae bacterium
GTGGCGGACCGGGCGTGCGAGGGCAACCTGCCAGCCGCGCTCGAGCAGCTCCGCTGGGCCCTGGCGACCGGCACCTCGCCGGTGCTGGTCACCAGCGCGCTGGCGCAAGGACTGCGCACCCTGGGTCTGGTCGGCTCGATCGGCCGCGGCCTCACCGCCAACGCCGCCGCGTCCGAGCTCGGCCTGCCGCCCTGGAAAGTCGACAGGGCACGGCAGCAGCTGAACGGCTGGACCGCGGAGGGCCTGGCGGCCGCGCACGCCGCCGTGGCCGAGGCTGACGTCCAGGTCAAGGGCGAGGCGGTCAGCGCCGGCTACGCCCTCGAGCGCGCCATCACCACGATCGTGGCGTGCCGCCAAGGGTCCAGCTAAGGCGCCTTTCGGCGAGCAATCGGGGCCTCGCAACGGCCCGAGGTGGACCACAGCCCGTGAGCCGCCCGGCCCCGCGCCGCGCGCGTGTTGCAGCCTCTTCGTGACTCACCTACGCTAGGTCGTAGTTACGGAGAAACAGAGAAGGCGGCATGACCGACAGGCTCGACGAACTGGAGCGACGGGTCGCACGGCTGGAGAGCCGGATCGATGGCGGAGCCGCGGCGCGGCGTACGACGCGGGATGCGGCGCCATTGAGGGCGGTGCTTTATGGCTGGCGCCATGAGGCCGAGGAACAGTCCCTGCCCGGAACCGTGGGTTACCTGGGGGCCGCGTACATAGCTGGCCGCGAATCCTCCTGGGCCCGGCAGCACTCGCTAGCAGAGCTGTTGCCGGCCGACTGGAGCCCGGCGGTCGGGATCCTGGAGTCCCTCGCTAGCCGGCCGCGCCTCGCGCTGCTGCGGACACTCTTGCAGGAAGGCAAGCGCACCAGCGCCGAGCTTCAGGAGGCCCTCGGCAGGGACCAGGAGGAGACGACCAGCGGGCAGCTCTACCACCATCTGCGGGCTCTGCAGGCGGCCAGGCTGATCATGCAGCGGCGGCGCGGCGAGTACGTGATCGCGCCCCAGGGCGTGATCACGGTCCTCACCATCCTCGCGGTGGCGCTCGGCCTCGCCACCGACCCTCCGATCGGCTCCACTCCGGCGCTGCCGGACGCTAGCGCCGCTGAGAGTGCAGAGTAGTCACGTCGATCGTCTGAGTCACTGGAACCGCACTGGCCAGGCGGCGGTCGTGCGTCACGAGCACGAGCGTCCGGGAAAAGCCCTGGAGCGCGTCCTCGAGCTGCTCGATGGCCTCTATGTCCAGGTGGTTGGTCGGCTCGTCCAGGACCAGGAAGTTGACACCCCTGGCCTGCAGCAGGGCCAGGCCCGCCCGGGTCCGCTCGCCGGGAGACAGCGCGCCGGACGGCCGGAGCGCGGCGTCGCCGGGCAGCCTGAACTTGGCCAGCAGCGTTCGCGCCTGCTCCTCGCTGAGCCCGGCGGCCGACCTGACGACGTCGACGACGCGCGAGCTCGTCGCGAACTCGCGCCGGGTCTGGTCCAGTTCGCCGAACACGACCCCGGGCCCGGCATAGCGCGTGCCTGCCTCCAGCGGAGCCCGGCCCACCAGCGCGTCGACCAAAGTCGTCTTGCCTGAGCCGTTCGGCCCGGTGATCCGGATCCGGTCCGCCGGGCCGATCGTCAGGTCGACCGGGCCGAGCGTCACCTCGCCGCGGCTGATTACGGCGCCGGTCAGCGCGACTGCGATGTCGCCGGCTCTCCTGGCCTCCGCGATCTCCAGCCTGAGCTGCCACGGCTCACGGAGTTCGTCGGGCGCGGCCGCATCCAGCCGGGCAATCGCGCGGTCCATCCTGGCGGCCTTCCCCGCGCTGTTCTGGGCGCCGGCGACGCGGGCCGCGCGGATGTTCTTGTCGGGTTCCGACTGCCGAGCCCGTGCGCTGCCGGCCCGCTGCTCGCCGGACCGGGCCCACTGCCGCTGGCGCCGCGCGACCTCGGTGAGCTTGTCCCGCTCAGACTCATAGGCGGAGTAAGCATCGACCGCGCGCCGTCTGGCCAGCTCACGCTCGGCGACGTAGGCGTCCCAGCCGCCCGCATACACCGAGGTATGCCGGGTGAACTCGTCCAGTTCTACGATCTGGCTGGCGACCGCGGCAAGCAGCGCCCGGTCGTGGCTGACCAGGGCTACCCCTGCACCGGTGCGCCGCAGGTGAGCCTCGAGCAGGGCAAGGCCCGCGTCGTCCAGGTCGTTGGTCGGCTCGTCGAGCAGGAGTATGTCGGGCTGGGCCAGCAGAATCACGG
This sequence comes from Streptosporangiaceae bacterium, assembly GCA_030052355.1. Next base: position 2,226 of record JASIGS010000703.1, read on the forward strand.
CGAGCCCGAGCCGCGCCTTCTGGCCGCCGGACAGGTCGGTGGCGTTCCCCGTCAAGAGGGCCGGGTCAAGCCCAAGCTGCGCGGTTACCTCGGCCATGCGCTCCGGCAGGTCGGCCCCGCCGAGCGCAAGCCAGCGCTCGAGCGCCGCGTCGTACGCGTCGTCAGCGCGGGCGGCGCCGCGGGTAAGCGCCTGCGTCGCGGCGTCCAGGTCCTGCTGGGCGGCGGCGACCTGCGTGCGCCTGGCGAGGAGGCCGGCCAGTGACTCGCCGGGCCGGATGTCGGGCTCCTGCGCCAGCCGGAGCACGGTGGTCGTCGCCGGTGACCTGGTGATGGTGCCCGAGTCCGGCTCTAGCTCGCCGGCCAGGATCTTGAGCAGCGTGGACTTGCCGACTCCGTTCGGGGCGACGATCCCGGTCCGGTCGCCGGTGCCGATGGACAGGCTCACGCCGTCCAGCACGACGAGGCTGCCGAAAGCAACGCTGACGTTGGTGGCTGTCAGCCTGGACATCGAAGTCTCCCAGATCACGGCCGGGCGTCAGCCGGCCATGCGTCGTGCCCAGGGGGACGCGGAGGCGGGGGGCTCAAGCCTGGCCGGCGAGCCCGCCGCCGGATCTGCGAGACCTAGGCGCTCTTGATCTCTGCTGCCCGCTTGGCGATAGCCGACTTGCGGTTCGCAGCCTGGTTCTTGTGGATGACGCCCTTGCTAACCGCCTTGTCCAGCTTGATGGACGCGGCTCGCATCGCGGCGTCCGCGGCCTCGACGTTCCCGGCGTCGGCGGCTGCGCGGAACTTGCGCACGGACGTCTTCAGCTCGGACTTGACCGCCTTGTTGCGGATCCGAGCCTTCTCGTTCTGCTTGTTGCGCTTGATCTGGGACTTGATGTTTGCCACGCGAATGCCTCGCTAGGGTCCTGGTCTAGGTAGGTCTGCTGGTCCCCGGCGGGGCCGGATCAGCGGGTCACGGTGTCGCGCCCCGGCATGCAAACTCAGGGCTGCAGGCAGCCAGAGAGAAAGGATAGCCGAGATCGCGCTCCTGCCTCAAACCGAAGACCGCGCCAGCGCGTCAGACGGAGTGGCGCAGCCTTAACGCCCCGTCCGAGGCGGCGACGGCTGCGATCGCCCGCCGGGTCCAGTCGAGGCTGGCCCGGTGGAGGGCTATGCCGTGTTCGAGGGCGAGCGGCCCGTGCAGCCCGCCGGGCTCCAGCGCAGCCGTGAACCGCTCGATGGCGGCCAGCAGGTCGGCGAGCGCCGATTGCAGGCCGGACAGGAACTCAAGTACCTCATCTCTCGGCAGCTGCCGTTCCATCATCACGAAGCGCATCATGTGCATGCCGAGGTCCTGAGACACGGTGGCAGGGTTGACGGGCTCGCGGATCCAGGCCGCGTGGACCGCACGGCCCATCGCCGTGACCTGGTAGACGTGCCGCCGTCGGCGGGTGACGCCGCGCTGGTCGGCATCCGGCGGTACCTGCTGCAGCAGGCCGTGCCGCTCGAGCCGCCGCAGCGCTGGATAGAGCGCGCCTGAGCTTGGCTGGTACACGCTCGATGGAGTGGTCGCGAAGTGCCGCTTCAGGTCGTAGCCAGACCTGGGCGTGGCCGCGATCAGAGCTATCAGCACCTGCTCGAAGCCCGTCAGCCTGGTCTGCGTCATGCCCTGCAAGCTTAGAGGTTGGACTGGTGCGCGTTGGGCTGCCACTTGTCGCTCATCTCTTGCCCTAGGTCGAATCGACCTATAGCCTAAGCCACGCCGACTGCGCGTACTGCGCCAAGTGCGTGCTCCGCTCGTACGTACTCCGCTGGGGAGGCGGCATGCCGCAGGTCAAGGTTCGGGGCCGGGGGATAACGGCCGAGAAAACGGCCACCGTGATCCGCGACGCTCTCGGCGCCGGCGTCAAAGTGACTACTTCGGGTGACCGCGAGATCGAGGTCGAGCGCAACTGGTTCGTGCGGGCCAAGGTCAGAATCGACGAGGATTCAGCCGGCACCATGTTCACGGTGCGCGGAAGCGGGCCGCCGACGCCCCTCGGGTTGCTTGTGATGAGGCCACTAAACAATTCGGGCATTGCCAAGCAGGTGGCGACGGCGATCGAGCAGCATGACGGCTTCCGCGACGGGAATGGCTGATCCCGGTCCCCTCGCGGCGGGACCGGGGGTTCGGACGACGGGCCGGCAGCCCGACGCCGCTGAGACCGTTGCCACCCGGGGCGGCAGCGCGCCGGCGATCACGGTGCGGGGCTTGCGCAAGAGCTACCGGAGCTTCGAGGCGGTGCGCGGCATCGACCTGGACGTGGCCCGGGGAGAGATCCTGGCGTTCCTCGGCCCCAACGGCGCGGGCAAGACCACGACCGTGGAGATACTCGAAGGCTTCAGGACAAGGTCGGCCGGCGAGGTCAAGGTGCTGGGCGTCGACCCTGCGGGGCTGGGGTCGACGCTGCGATCCCGGGTTGGGGTCGTGCCGCAGGAGTCCTCGCCTGGCTGCCGAGCAAGGGCTGAACCTGGCACGGCTACAGCGAGCCGGGGGGAGCCACCCATTCGGCCGGCTGCCCGGTAACTGCGGCGATCCGGTCGTAGTCCGCGTCGTAGTGCAGCACGGTCGCTCCGCCGAGCTCCGCGGTGGCCGCAATTATCAGGTCGGGCAGCCGGAAATGGCGGTGCTGGCTCGTCGCTGCCAGCATTCGGTGCACATCGAGGGCGCGATTCATGGCTTCAGTCGTTACGTCGATCCAGCGCTGACCGTGCAGCGCACCCCAGAGGACCTCGTACCCGTCTGGGTCGGGTGCGTTGTCGAGGAACTCGAGGGCCGTCATCTGACACGCTGCGAGCCTTCCCTCCATGAGCAGGTCGGTGAACCGCTGTCGTACGGGCTCGTGCTTCGCCCGGAGCACGTAGACGGAGGTGTCGGCGAGATACACGGCGCCTGCCATCAGGCCACACGCCCGTCCCTGGCCGCCTCGGCGAGTTCCGACAGGTCGCGCCCGCCGCTATAACCGAAGCTTTCGGCGGATCCGGTGTAGTCCATGGCCACGCTGTCGAGCGCCTCGAGGATCTGAGCAGCCTCCGCCCTGACGGCCTGCGCGCGGAGGGCTTCGTTGATGGTCGCCACTTTGGTGCTCGTTCCGAGCACCTTGCTAGCAGCTGATAGAAGCGCGTCATCGACGTCCACAGTGATGCGTGTCATAGATCAAATAGTACACCAAGATCGCGATATCTGACGCACCACGTCGGCGCCCGGCGCCGCGCCGGGCTTGGCGGACGGGCGCACGGTCGGGAGTACCGGCCGGACATGCAACGATAGACGGCGTGTCACCCACCGCCGATCAGCCAGTCGCCCAGGGCGCCGCGCAGCTTGCTGCGCAGGCTAAGGCCCAGGCCAGCGCGGGAGCCCAGGCCAGCGCCGGAGCCCAGGCCGGGCCGCCTGAGGCTGCCCAGCGCCCCGCGAGTTCGGGCAAGCGCACGCTGGCGGCGGTTCCCGGCCCGGCATCAACCGACCAGGCGATCATCCGCAACTTCTGCATCATCGCTCACATCGATCACGGTAAGTCGACGCTGGCCGACCGCATGCTGCAGCTCACCGGGGTCGTC
>JASIGS010000704.1 GCA_030052355.1 Streptosporangiaceae bacterium
CGCGTACGCGGTAGACAGCGAGACCGCGAACGCTCCGATGACGGCCGCGTCCAGCAGCGCGACTGCGAACAGGACTCCGGCGGCCTTTCCCGCGTACGCCGCGAGCCCGGCGGCCAGCCCGGCGGCGTCCGTGAAGTGGCCGAATTCGCGGGTACCCGCAAAGGCAGCGCTCGTGGCTCCCATGATCGCCGAGCCGCCGACGATCACCACCACGATGCCGATCCACAGGTCGGCCTTCTCGTAGCCGATGAACCGCGGCGTGATCCGCTTGTCGATGACGTAGCTCTGCTGGAAGAACAGCTGCCACGGCGCGACGGTCGTGCCGACGATGCCGATGATCAGCAGCATCACGGTTGCGAGCTGCCCGGATCCGCCGGGAAGCTGCGGGACCACGAATCCCTCAGCCATCTGGCCGACCGGCGGGCGGGATAGCACGTAAAGCGGCACGAGGAGGAGCGAGCCCGTGCAGAACACCAGCGCGATCCGCTCGAACCGCCGGAAGCTGCCGGTCATCGCCGAGCCCACGATCACCAGCGCGGCCAGCACCACAGACAGGACCTTCGGCAGCCCCAGGTAGCCGGCCGCCAGCGTGATCCCGATGAACTCGGTGATGATGGTCAGGGCGTTCAGCAGGAACAGGTCGATGACGCTGAACGCGCCCCAGAACCTGCCGAACCGCTCGAGGATCAGCCTGGCGTGCCCGACCCCGGTTACCGCCCCGAGCCGCAGCACCATCTCCTGGTTCACGTACAGCACGGGGATCAGCAGCACGAACGTCCACAGCAGGTGAGTCCCGTAGTTCTGGCCGGTCTGACCGTAGACCGAGAACGCGCCGGCGTCGTTGTCGCCTGCCATGACGATCAGACCTGGACCCACGATGGCGAGCAGAGTCCTGAGCCTGGCCGACGCGGTGGTCCTCGCGGCGGTGTCGTCAACCGATATCGTCCCGAGCGCGCCGCGGATGTCGCCGACGTGGGCAGAGTCCAGCTCGGCTCCGCTGGCGTCGGACGTGGGTTGGCGCATTGCGGGCCCGCTTTCAGCTAACCGGCTGGCCCGCGCGGCGGTCTAGGTGCCCGCGCGTGCCCGGGGCAGGCAGGAGGTCGTGGCGGTGGGCCGTTTTCGGCCCGGACTATCGGGGTCCATCGCTCGCCTCCCTCCGCCGCAGTTCAGGCGCTGCGGCGAGGATGCCCGCCGCGATCAGGCGGTGTCAAGCCTGGCTCGCGGGCCTCACTCCTGGTCCCCGCTGTGCGGATCGGGCGGCTGAGCGGCTTCCCGCCGCCGCCAGTCCTCGGGCAGGGCGACCTCGAGCACGTCGTCGACGGTGATCACGCCGAGCATCATCCGCCGCTCGTCCACGACCGGGATCGTGATCAGGTTGTAGTCGCTCATCAGCACGGCGACGTCCACGACATCGGTGTCCGCCCCGACCCGGACCGGGTCGTCGTCGCAGACGCTGCGGACCGGGTCGGCCGGCGCTGCCTGCACCAGCGTCACGAGCTTGGCCACGCCGCACAGCCTGCCGTTGCGGTCGAGGGCGTGCACGCTCGTGAGGGCCTCGGGCTGAAGGCCGGACGCGGCCGCGACAGCGGCCACGGCCTCGGCCACGCTCGCATCGGCGGAAATCGTCACGAAGTCCATGCCCATCAGGCCGCCCGCGCTGGTCGGGTTGAAGCCCATCAGCGTCAGTACCTTGGCCCTGGGGCCGGGCGGCAGCAGGTCGAGCACGGGCTGCCGTCGGCGCTGCGGCAGCTCGGTGATCGCATCAGCTGCGTCATCCGCCCTCATCCTCGCCAGCACGGCAGCGATCTCCGAGTCGGTCCTGGCCCCGAGAAGCCTGGAGGCGAGGTCTTCCTCCAGCTCCTCGAACACGTCGGCCTCGAGTTCAGGGTCGGCGTGTACCTGCCCGAGTATCTCGGTCTCCTCCGCTTTGGAGGCACCCTCGAGCAGGTCCGCGATCTGCGCGGGCTTGAGCCGCCCGATCCGGCCGAACGGGAGACGCGTGAGCGCGCTGCCGGTATGGCCGATCAGCGGCTCGAACTTTCCCCACTCCCGGAACGGGTGCGGCCTGCTGTCCTGCCCGGCAGCCAGGCCGAGCAGACGCCGCGGCCGCCGGTGGCTGTCTACCCCGCTGACCACCCAGGCTTCGTCAGGACGCGCGAGCTCGAGGTCGGCCGCCCTGATCAGGTGGGCGTTCTCCACGTCAAGCAGCCGGTGCCCAAGCACGTCCGCCCGCAGCAGGACCTCCCCGTCCCTGCGCTCGAAACGCCGCAGGTCGAGCCGGGCGCTCGTCAGCCGCAGCTGCTGACCTCCGAGGTCAGCCACCTGGTCGATCGGAACGAACAGGGAGCGGCCGCCAACGGTGACCACCAGGCCGGTCACGGTAGGGTACTCCACGCCACGCAGCCGCACGATCACGTCAGAAAGCCGCCCGATAGAGCCGCCGCCAGCGTCTGTAACGGGACGGCGCAGCAGCTCAGACAAGTGAAGCAAGCGATGATCACCGGCCGGCTCCGCCGCGGAGGCTGGTGTCGTGCTCATCGGAACTGCCTCTCCGCAGGGCCGGTGCCGGCCCTGATGTTAGGTTCACCCGGAGTTCCCCCGTAGGCCATCAGCCTGCCACGGCAGAAGGCGGAACGCGCGCGGGTCGGCGGGTCGGCAGCGACCCTGAACCGGGCCAGATCATGGCAACCGCGGCCGACCGCTTACCCTTATCGACGCACTAGTCAGCACATTGCGTTGCCGGACGGCCAGGCACCCGCCGGCGGCGCTGCCGAGGGGGCAACCCGCCCGGTCTGTCCGGGGGTCGTGGTCGATGGTATGAAGGCCACGTCAGGGGTGGCGCGGCAACACGCCGGATCCGGTCATGCCGAGGGAGGAGGACGCTGCATCGTGGCCATGCGACGAGCCGTCGGCCTGGCGCGGCGTGACGACCTCACGGAGGGGCTCGGCTACTCAATAAAGCGCAAGCTGCTCGGCAAGCCGCTGATCAACGAGCAGCTCGGCGAGCAGCGGCTGTCCAAGCGGCTGGCGCTCGGCGTTCTGTCCCCCGACGGCATCTCGTCCTCCGCTTACGGCACCGAGGAAATCCTGATCGAGCTGCTCAAAGGCGGCCTCGCGGTCACCGCCTTCACAGTGCTGCTGCCGATCACCGGCGTAGTGCTGTTCGTGATGATCCTGGTGGTGCTTTCCTACCGCGAGGTCGTCATGGTCTATACCAGGGCGGGCGGCTCCTACGCGGTGGCCAGGGAAAACTTCGGTCCGAAGGTCGCGCAGATCGCCGCCGTAGCCCTGATGGTCGACTACGTGGTGACCGTCGCTGTGCAGGTCGCCGCGGGCACCGCCGCCGTGGCCTCCGCGTGGCACTGGCTGGGGGCCAGCACAACCCGGCTAACCGTGACCTCGATCTTGATCGTGCTGCTCATGCTGTACGGGAACCTGCGCGGGATCCGCGAGGCCGGCCGCTCGTTCGCCGTGCCGGTGTACCTGTTCTCCAGCGTGATGATCCTGACGATCATCGTCGGCCTGGTTCGCGAGGCGACGGTCGGCCTGCCGATGTACCACCCGCATGCCGGCATCGTCACCGGCACAGCGAACCACAACAGCCTGATCACCTTCGGGCTGATCTTCGTCATGCTGCGGGCTTTTGCCAACGGCGGTTCGTCACTGACCGGCATCGAGGCGGTGTCCAATGCGGTCAGCGCGTTCAAGCCGCCAGAAGGCCGGAATGCCCGGCGAGTGCTGGTAATCGAGGGCGTGATCCTCGGCACGCTGGTAGCGGGGATCTCGTGGATCGCACACGTGACACACGCCCGCCCTTACGTCACCGGCGTGCCGACCGTCATTTCGCAGGAGGCCAGGCTGGTCTTCGGCGCCGGGCCGATCGGGGATGTCATGTTCGTCCTCGTGCAGGCCGCTACGGCACTGATCCTCTATACCGGCGGTAATACCAGCTTCAACGGCTTCCCGTTCCTGGCCAGTTTCGTCGCCGAGGACGCGTTCCTTCCCAAGTGGCTGACGAAACGAGGGCACCGTCTGGTGTTCTCCAACGGGATCATCGTGCTGGCGGTGCTGTCCATAGCGCTATTCGCGGCGGTGGGATCGAACGTCAACAACCTGGTCCCGTTCTATGCGCTCGGAGTGTTCACCGCGTTCACCATGGCCGGGCTCGGCATGGCGAAGTACCACCACACGCACAAGGAGTCCGGCTGGCGGCACAAGCTGGTGATCAACTTCTCGGCCGGCGTCGCGTCGCTGGTCGTCGTGGTGATCTTTGCGGTGGTCAAGTTCGGCGAGGGCGCCTGGCTCATTGTCGTGCTGTTCGCGGCCGGTGTGCCCACCCTCATTTACCTAAACCGGCAGTACCGGATGGAAGCCACCGTGCTGGAAGGGATCGGCAACCGGGCCAGGCCGGATCCGCCGACGTACTCGCGCCGGACCGTCTACGTGTTCGTGGACGAATTCGACCTGGCCACGATCGCGGCGCTCCGGTACGCGCGAAGCCTTCGCCCGACATCGCTGAGCGCGGTCCACTTTGTGATCGACAACGTGCAGGCCGACAAGCTGCGCCAGGACTGGGTGCGCGCGAACACCGGGATCGGCCTTGACTTCGTGGACTGCCCGGACCGGCGGCTGGCCAAGGCGGCCGCGGACCTGGTGAGCGCCGAGGCCTGCCTGCCGGGCGTGGGCGTGACCGCGATCTTGCCCCGCCGTAGCTACGCCCCGGTCGTCGGCCGCCTGCTGCACGACCGGACCGCAGACAAGATGGCGGCGGCGATCAGCCGCATACCGCACGCGGTCGCGACGATCGTGCCGTTCGACGTCCGGAGCAGGGTAGAGGTGCTGGCCAAGCGCAACCAGGCCAGGGCGGCGGCCAGCGCCACAGCGGGCGCTGGGGCCCCGGCCGGCCCGGGTGCCAGCGTGGCCGCGCAAGCCACGGCCGACGGGGCCACCGCTGCGGACAGGGCCACAGCGGACAGGGCCACAGCGGACGACATGGCCCAGCCGGCCGCGCCGCCGGACGCGGCCAGGGCCGCGGCATCGGACCACGGCGACTACGAGCGGCCAGTGCCCCCGGCGGGGGTCTCCCCCATCGGCAGCCTGACCAAGCCTGGCCGCGCCATAGCCGAGGGCCGCGTGCACTCCGTCGAGATCAAGCCGGTCGAGCGCAGCACGGTGCTTGCTTGCGTCGTGCAGGACTCCACCGGCAAACTCACGGCGCTGTTCTACGGCCGGACGAACATCCCTGGCCTGCGGCCGGGCAGCAAGGTGAGGCTTCGCGGCCAGGTCGGCCTGCGCGGCGGGAAGCCTGTCATGATCAATCCGGCATACGAGCTGCTGGTTCCCGGCGAAGGTGACGGCGAGTCGCCACCGGCTCGCTGAAGTCGCGCAGGCTCTCTGACCACACGGTTGCCTAAGACATCCCAAGACCGTGACACTTGCGCGGGTTCTGCCAACCGTTTTGGCACGATTTATCTCCGAGTAACTGCCACGGTCTTAGTGCCAGCCGATGGCGCCATTCCGACAACCCTCGCGGAACTGTTCGTTTCGGTCGGTCACAGCGCCGCCAGCCCGGCATCGATGAACCGCATCGCGGCAGCGACGGCCTGCTCACGTTCTTCGCCCGGCTCGGTGTCGGCGACCTCCAGCACGACGGCGGCGACGGCGGCTGAGGCCAGCCGTGGCCCGATGGCGCCCGGATCGCTCCGGGTGTCGGCCGCGATCAGGGCCGCTCCCTTCCGGATCGCCGCGGCCAGTTGCGCCTGCCGCAGCGCAGCGAGCTCGGGATTGGCGGCGAACATGCGTCGCGCGAGCCTGATGAGCTCCCGGTCCTCCGGCTCAGACTGGCTGGTCAGCAGCCACCGCCTGAGCACGTCTGTGTACCTCTCGCCGGGCCGCCTGCCCCTCATCGCGTCGTCAAGGCTGGCAATGCCGTCGCCGAAGCGCGCGAGGGCGATGTCCTGTTTGGCTGGGAAGTACATCGCCACCGTCCGCGGCGCCACCTCCGCCGCCGCGGCGATGTCGGCAACCGTCGTGGCGTGGTAGCCACGCTCGGCGAACAGCCCGAAGGCAGCGCGGATGATCGCTGCCCTCCGCCGTGCCTTGCTGCGCTCTCTCAGACCTAGCTCCGCCATACGACAAGACTACATCAAACTGCAAACTTGCAATCGACTGCAAACTTGCGTTAGGCTGCAGGCAATCGAACTCGGGCGGACGCGAAAGGACGCAGCGATGACGAGCAACGGCGCCGCCACCCGAACCCCTTCACCTGTCTCAACGACCCGGGCCAGCGCGCCCGGCCAGCCACCCGCAGACCCGAGGCGCTGGCTGATCCTCGCGACCGTGGCGCTGGCACAGCTCATGGTCGTGCTGGACGCGACGATCGTGAACATCGCGCTACCCACCGCGCAGCACGCGCTCCACTTCTCCAACATCGAGCGGCAGTGGGTGATCACCGCCTACGCGCTGGCCTTTGGCAGCCTGCTGCTGCTCGGCGGGCGGCTCACCGACCTCATCGGCCGGAAGGCCACGTTCATCACCGG
>JASIGS010000085.1 GCA_030052355.1 Streptosporangiaceae bacterium
TTAGACGGGACCGAGCTCGCCTGTCACATCCAAGGTGAGGGCGAGCCAGTGCTGTGCATCCCGGGCGGTCCGATGCGAGCCTCCGTCTACCTCGGCGACCTCGGCGGGCTGTCGGCGCACCGGCAGCTGGTCATGCTGGACCTGCGCGGCACCGGCGGGTCGGCCGCACCGGCCGATCCCGGTAGCTATCGCTGCGATCGGCAGGTAGAAGACATCGCCGCGCTGCAAGACCACCTTGGCCTCGACGTCGCGGACCTGCTGGCACACTCGGCCGGTGCCAACATCGCCGTCCAGTACGCGGCCAGGCATCCGGGCCGCGTGCGCAAACTCACCTTGGTCACGCCCAGCGGGCGAGCCGTCGGCCTGGATCCGACCAGCGAGAGCCGCCGCCAGGTCGTGATGCTTCGCGAGAGCGAGTCCTGGTTCGCGGGCGCGGCCGCCGCTTTCGAGCGCGTCGACGCCGGCACTGCGACCGACGAGGACTGGGACGCGATGGCTCCCTTCTTCTACGGGCGCTGGGACGCGACGGCGCAGGCTCACTCGGCCGCCAATGAGACGCAGGTCAACGACGAAGCAGCCGAAGTCTTCGCGGCCGAGGGTGCTTTCGACCCTCCGGCCACCCGGGCCGCGCTCGCCGCGTTCGGATCGCCGGTGCTCGTGGTCGCCGGGAGCGTCGACTTGCAGTGGCCGCCGGACGTGCTGGCCGAGTTCGCGGGCTTCTTCCCGCGATGCCAGTTCGTCATCCAGGCCGGCGCGGGTCACTACCCGTGGCTCGACGACGCCAGCCGGTTCGTCGAGACCGTCAGCGCCTTCCTGGACGACTAGCGAGGACAGGGCGCAACAGTGGTTACTCAGGCGGCGTGTCGCCGAGCAGCCAGCGCGCTCCCGGCCCGCGGGTCGCGGCCGTGTCTTCGGGGTTGTAGAGACGGCAGGTGCGCAGTGACAGGCAGCCGCAGCCGACGCAGCTGTTGAGCGTGCCGCGGAGCCGCTGCAGTTCGGCGATTCGCTCGTCGATGCGGCGGATCCAGGTCGCTGACACCCTGTTCCAGTCTGTCTTGTTCGGCGCGCGCTCGTCCGGTAGCCGGGCCAGCGCGACGCGAACCTCGTCCAGGCTGAGCCCGACCGTCTGAGCGGCGCGGACGAACGCGACCCGGCGCAGCATCACGCGGGCGTACCGGCGCTGCCCGCCCGCGGTTCGCTCCGAGGAGATCAGCCCGAGCTGCTCGTAGTAACGCAGCGCCGATGGCGCGACCCCCGCACGGCGCGCCAGCTCGCCTATGGTGACCCGGTCCGCTAGCTTAGCCATCGTTCCCGATCATAGCCTCTTGACTTCAAGCCGACTTGAAGTTGCAGCATGTTTGGCATGACGATGTCGCAGCTTGCCACGCATGGATACGCCGACCTTCGGCCCTTCATGGCGCTGATGTCCGGCGACGAGAAGCACGACCCGGCGTCAACGTCGACGCTGGACGTGCTGTGGGTCCTCTACGACCGGGTTCTGGCGGTAGATCCACCCCACCCGGAAGCGCCAGGACGCGACCGGTTCCTGCTGTCGAAGGGTCACGGCCCGACGGCGTACTACGCGGTCCTCGCGGCAAAGGGGTTCATCGAACCAGACGTACTGCCGGGATTCGCCGGCTTCGACTCACCGCTTGGCCACCACCCGGACCGCACGCTGATCCCTGGCGTCGAGATCGGCAGCGGCTCGCTCGGACACGGCCTGGGCCTCGCGGTCGGGACGGCGCTCGGCCTGCGCGCGCGAGGGCTGCGCCGTCAGCGCGTGTTCGTCCTGGTCGGCGACGCCGAGCTGGACGAGGGCTCCAACCACGAGGCGATCGCGTTCGCGGGCGCGATCGGCCTGGACAACCTGCACGCGGTGGTGGTCGACAACGCTTCATCGACCCTCGGCTGGTCCGGCGGCGTCGTGACCCGGTTCGAGCGCGAGGGCTGGTCGGCCGTCACGGCCGACGGCCGCGACCACGACGCGCTGGAGGCCGCGTTCACCGCCGAGCACACCGGGCGGCCGCACGTCGTGATCGCCGCGGTCGAGCCCAAGGACTCCCCGGTCGCCCGGCCGGCGACCCACGTCCGGTAGGGAGCAGCGATGGATACCATGCGCGAGCGCTTCGCGGCCGCGGCCACCGAGCTGCTGGACAGCGATCCCCGGGTGGCCGTCGTCCTCGCCGACATCACCACGTCACAGTTCGAGTCGGCGGCTGCCCGTCACCCAGACCGGGTGATCAACGTCGGCATCCGCGAGCAGCTCCTGATCGGCGTGACCGGCGGCCTGGCCCTCGCCGGGCTGCGGCCGATCGCGCACACGTTCCCCTCGTTCCTGGTGGAGCGGCCGTTCGAGCAGGTGAAGCTCGACATCGGGCACCAGGACGTGGGCGCGGTGCTGGTCAGCTCCGGAGGCTCCTACGACATGTCCACCGAGGGCCGCACCCACCAGGCACCCGGTGACGTCGCCCTGATCGACACCCTCGACGGCTGGACGATCCACGTGCCCGGGCACCCGGACGAGGCTGAGTCGCTGCTGCGTCACGCCGTCGCCGGTGATGACCGGGTCTACCTGCGGCTGTCCAGCGAGAGCAACCCCGGGCCGCGAGCCATCACGCCGGCCCGCTTCCTGGTCGTACGCACCGGCCGGCGCGGCACCGTGGTCGCGGTCGGGCCGATGCTGCAGCCGGTGCTCGACGCGGTCGCCGACCTGGACGTGACGGTGCTGTACGCCGCGACCGTGCGGCCGTTCGACAACGCCACCCTGCGGAGCGCGGTCGGGGAGTCGGACACCGCGGACGTCGTGCTGGTCGAGCCGTACCTCGCCGGAACCTCCAACCGCGAGGTTGACGAGGCGCTCATCGACCTGTCGCACCGTGTGCTCGGTCTCGGAGTCGGCCGCACCGAGCTGCGCCGCTATGGCACCCCCGCCGAGCACGCCGCCGCGCACGGCCTGGATGCTGTCTCGCTGCGCCTGCGGATATCTGACTTCCTGCGCTGACCGGCCGGCCGCGTCTCGCCTCCGCGACCGTCACCGGTACTCTCGTGCGTTGCTGCTGGCCCGTCAGCGTCAGAACGGCCAGAAAAGCCGCTGGTGGCATGGCACGTTGGAGGCGATGACATGACCGATTCGGCCGACGTCCTGGTGGTCGGTGCCGGGCTCGCCGGACTGACGGCCGCGCGCGACATCGCGGCCGCGGGACGGTCGGTGATCGTCCTCGAGGCTAGGGACCGGGTCGGCGGGAGAACCGTCAACCAGGAAATCGGCGACGGCAAGATCGTCGAGATGGGCGGCCAGTGGGCCGGGCCGACCCAGGACCGGGTGCTCGCGCTCGCCGCCGAGCTCGGTATCGGCACCTATCCCACGTATGACGAGGGCAAGAAGGTGCTGCACTTCAACGGCAAGCGCGGCCTGTATTCCGGCACGATCCCGCGGCTGAGCCCGCTGGTGCTCGTCGACGTCGGCCAGGCGCAGGCCCGGCTGGAGGCGCTGGCCAAGAAGGTGCCGCTCGACGCGCCGTGGACCGCGAAGTCCGCCGACCGGCTCGACGGCCAGACCTTCGAGACGTGGATACGCCGGAACACCGCGACCCGGAGCGCCAGGACCCTGCTCGCCCTCGGCGCCGAGGCAGTGTTCGCCGCCGAGCCCGGCGACCTGTCGATGCTGCACGTGCTGTTCTACAGCCACTCCGGCGGTTCGTTCCAGCGGCTCATCGACACAACGGGCGGCGCACAGCAGGACCGGTTCGAAGGCGGCTCGGCGCTGATCGCGCAGCGCCTGGCCGCCAAGCTCGGCGACATCGTGCGGCTCGGCGCGCCCGTCAGCCGGATCAGCGTGGCCGGTGACAAGGTAACGGCTGCCACGGGAGCCGGACGGTTCGACGGCCGCAGCGTCGTGGTGGCCACGCCCCCGCTGCTTGCCGGGCGGATCGAGTACGACCCGGCGCTGCCGCACTGGCGCGACCAGCTCACCCAGCGGACCCCGATGGGCTCGGTGATCAAGTGCCAGGTCATCTACGACGAGCCCTTCTGGCGCAAGGAAGGGCTGTCTGGCCAGGCCACAGGTGACGGCGAGGGCTCCAGGGTGGTCTTCGACAACACGCCGCGCGACGGTTCGCCCGGCGTCCTGCTGGCCTTCCTCGAGGGCGACGAGGCGCGTCGGCTCGGCCGCGAGCCGCTGGAGGTCAGGCGCCAGGCCGTCGTGGACTCGCTGGTCCGCTACTTCGGGCCGCGGGCGGGCAAGCCTGAGCGGTTCATCGAGCTGGACTGGCAGCAGGAGCGGTGGAGCGGCGGCTGCTACGGCACGCTGTTCGGGCCCAACGTCTGGACCCGCTACGGGCAGGCGCTGCGCGAGCCGGTCGGCCCCATCCACTGGGCCGGCACGGAGACCGCCTCCGTCTGGTCCGGCTACATGGACGGCGCTGTCAGGTCCGGCGAGCAGGTCGCCAAGGCTGTGCTCGCCGGACTGCCGTAGCCGTATAAAGGCAGCGGCTCAGTCGATCCAGTACCGGCGTACCGGCGGTGTTGGCGGCAGCGTGGACTCGAGGCCGTCCAGCCGGCCACCGCACTTCTCGATCACGGCTACCGACCCGGCGTTGTCGTCGTCGCAGGTCACCAGCACGCGGTCGACCCCGAGGGCGCGCGCGACGACGAGGCTCTGCCGCAGGATCTCGGTCGCGTGACCGCGACGCCGGTACCGCGGGAGCACACCGTAGCCGATGTGACCGCCGATACGGACGAGGTACTCGTTCAGCTCGTGCCGGATCGACGTCCGCCCGACGATCGCCCCGTCGGCCTCTGCGACCAGGAAGGTGGCGGGCACGCGCCCCGACGGCAGGTCGCGGCCCAGCCGGTAGTCGTCCAGCGAGCGCAGCCAGGCCTGCCACGACTCCGCCTCGTCCAGGCCCAGGCCGAACGTGAACCCGTCGGCCGCCATGGCGGCGTGACCGGCCCGGAACTCGGCCTCGTCATCGGCCCGGACGGGCCGGAGCCGGAGCGCCTGCGGCTGCTGGCGCCCGGCGTTGTCCGGGGCGGTGCTTTCCGTGGTCACCGGAACAGGCTAGCGGCCGGCGCAGGGCCACGGGTCAGCAAGGTTGCTGACCCGTGAACTCGGAGCGTCCGGCAGATGACGATCGGGCGGTCGCTGAGATAGGTTGTTGGTCAGCATGTGGTTGCGCCTAGGGTTCCGCGTCCTCCCCGCAGCGGGCGACCACAACCAGGGGAACGGCGGGCTGGACCGAGCGGCGCCAGGAACCTGTCCGCGAAGCTTTATCGGCGGCAGGTGAACACCTGACGGGATAAAAACCCCGAGGGCTCATATCGGCATGCCCGGACCACCGGGCCACGCAGAAGGAGCCCTCGGATGCACGATGCCCAGCCCGCCTACAGCGGGCGCGCAACCAGCCAGGTGCGCCCGTGACCGCCCAGCCGCAGTTGACCCCGGACGTCATCGCGGTCGTCATCGGCGCCGGCGCACTGCACGCAACCTGGAACGCCATCACGAAGCAGTCAGCCGACCGGCTGGTCGTGTTCGGCTGGCTCAGCATTGCCGCAACCGTCGGCGGCGGCCTGATTCTCGCCCTCACCGGCCTGCCCGACCGCGCAGCGATCGGGTTTGCCGTCACGTCAGCCGTGATCCACGTGGCATATGACCTGGCGCTGATGAACTCGTACCGCCTCGGCTCCTTTAGCCAGACCTACCCGATAGCGAGGGGAACGTCACCGCTAGTCGTCGCGGCCGGAGCGTTCCTGATCGCGCACGAGGAACTCAGCCCCGCAGCGCTGACAGGCGTGATCACGCTCGCCGCCGGACTGATGAGCCTGGCATTCTCCGCCGGCAGGCTCAGCCGTGACGACCTGCCGGCGGTCGGCGCTGCCGTGCTCACCGGGCTCATCATCGCGGCCTACACGATCGTGGACGGGCTCGGCGTGCGCCGCTCTGGCGATCCCTGGGCGTACGCGGGTTTGCTGTTCCTTCTCCAGGGCCCGCCGGTCGCCTTCGTGGCGGCGATCCGGCGGCCTGCTTCCGTCTGGCGAGACATTACGACGATGGCGAGGGGGTTGCTGGCCGGGCTGCTCTCGCTGGCCGCCTACGGCATCGTGCTTTGGGCCCAGACACGCGCGCCGCTCGCCGAGGTGGCGGCGATCCGGGAGACGAGCGTGGTCTTTGCGGCCGTGATCGGCGTGGCTGCTTTCGGTGAGAATCTCGGGCGACGCAGGGTCGCGGCCGCGGTGGTGATCGCGACCGGGATCGTGCTGATCGGCCTGTAAACCGGTCGCGACCCGCGCGCCTTGCCTGCTCGCCTGCCGATCCGGCTATGTCACGTCCCGGCGGACCGTGGTCCGCGCGGCGAGCAGCGAGATGACGAGTGCCAGGCCGGCCAGCAGCGCAGCCGCGGCGACGAACGGCAGTGGCTGGCCGCCACTGACCTTGTGAGCGGCCCCGAATGCCGCGCCGCCGAGCGACGTGCCGGCGAGCGTCGTCGCGCTCGTGTACGGCAAATAGGGACGCACCGACTCGAAGAGGCCACCCACGACCGACTCCACGATGATGGCCCACGCGAAGATGCCGATGACGGCGCCGATCTGCGACCGGACCAGGGACCCGATGGCCACGCCAACGGCACCGAGTAGCGCGGCGCCGAGCACCGCGCCGGCGACGTGCCCGACCAGGGCTCCGGTTCCGAGCGCAAGGCGGTCGTGCCTCGCCGCCGCGAACGCCACCCCGACAGCCGTCGAAATGAGCCCCGCAACCAGCCCGAACACCGTGCCCGCTGCCGCCGCGGCGATCGCCTTGGCCGCCAGCACCCTGGTTCGTCGCGGGGTGGCCAGGTAGGTCAGCGTGGCGGTGGAGTGGCGGAACTCCCCGGTAGCGATCATGGCGCCGAGCACCGCGGCCATCAGCATGGCGAATCCGGTGACCGTGGTGACGGTGCGAAGCCCTACCGCGGTCGAGATCGAGGGGACGCCGCTGGTGCTGTTGCCGGCCCGGCTGGCTTCGAGCACGGCGAACAGGGCGCTCAGGCCGGCGGCGGTCGCCAGCAGGCCGTAACTCATGCGCATGGTACGGATCTTGAGAAGCTCGGCACGAATGAGCACGATCATGGCTTGTCCTGAAGTTGCTCGCGGTCGGTTGTCAGGTGCATGTAGAAGTCTTCGAGATCGGAGACTCCGGAGAGGCTGGTCTCCGAGATCAGCCGACCCCGCTCGAGGATCACGACGCTGTCCACTGTCTGCGCCACCTCGGCCAGGATGTGGCTGGACATCAGCACCGTGCACCCGTCGGCGGCGAGGTCGCGGAGAAGCCGGCGGAGCCACCGGACGCCCTCGGGGTCGAGGCCGTTCGCCGGCTCGTCGAGGATCAGGATCTCCGGGTCGCACAGCATCGCCGTCGCGAGCGCGAGCCGCTGGCGCATGCCGAGCGAGAACTTGCCGACCCGGCGCTGCGCGGCCCACGTCAGGTCGACGACGTCGAGTACCTCGTC
>JASIGS010000705.1 GCA_030052355.1 Streptosporangiaceae bacterium
CCTGAGGACCGCTTGCCGGCCCGCGAGCAGCTCCCGCCCGGCGTGATCGTGACGTTCGCCGACATGAGCCGGCTCGGCCGCAACCCGGCCAGGATCCTCCCCGCGCTGCAGGCCTTCGCCGACCAGCACCGGGGACAGCGAGTCCGGTACCTGGGCGAGCCGCTGTGGGCTGGCCGCTCGGTTGCCGAGCAGCTGGCGGCGGCCCGGTTCGAGGCGCTGGCCAACCTGGCGTTCGCCGGAGCCGAGATCAGCATGCACTGCCTCTACAACGCGGCCGACCTGGCCACGCACGTGATTGCGCGCGCGTGCGGCACACATCCGACCCTGCTCGCCGATGGCAGGGAACGGCAGAGCTCGCGCTACCGCGGTCCGGACGGCTATCCGGATGGCCTCGACGGCCCGCTGCCAGGCCCGCCGGCCGGGGCCAGCTCCCTGTCGTACGACCGCGACCTTCGCCCGCTGCGCGGATTGGTCGCGGCCGCCGCGGAGCGGGCCGGACTGAATCCCTCACGCTGCACGGACCTGGTGATAGCGGCGAGCGAGGTCGCGGCCAACACGCTCAGGCACACCGGCGCTGGGGGCGTGCTGAGGCTGTGGCAGACCGACGCCGAGATACTCTGCCAGATCGAAGACGGCGGTCACATCCGCGACCCGCTGGCCGGCTACCGCCGCCCAGCGGACGCGATGACCGGCGGACAGGGCCTGTGGCTTGTCAACCAGGTGTGCGACCTCGTCGAGGTCAGGACAGGCGCGCTCGGGACCACGATCCGCCTGCACATGTACCGCGATTGAGCGGGCCGTTACCGCTACTCACCCGCGACCCCGGACCCCGCGGAGGACATTTTCGGTCGGCCGCGGTTCGTTCGCCATGGCCCGGGTAGCAGTCCATTCATGCGTGGCCAGCCCGGACGACAACGATGAGCCTGTCACCCGCGCAGCAGCGGATGCTCGACGCGATGTCCGAGGGGCTTCGCGCGAGCGAGCCCCGGCTGGCGGCGATGTTCGCGATCTTCACGCGGCTGACGAAGAACGAGGGGACGCCGCGCCGCGAGGAGCTGCCTGCCGAGCAGCGGTTCCGGTTCCGCCTGGTGCGGCGACGCTCGCGTCGGCGTGCCGGTGGGTCTTCGAGGCGGACCGACAAGCCTGCAGGCGCGGGCCGGCTGCGGTTCAGGCTCGGGCCGCGAAGCCCACGCCGGCCTGCCGCCAGGTACCCGGGTTCTGGTCGCCTGTTGCTGAAGCAACTGCTCATCGCCAGCCCGCTGGCCGTCGCGCTCCTCATCGTCGGCCTGGTCGTGGGCCTGAACGGCCACGCCGCGTCCCCGGGCTGCTCAGGCGTCGCGGGAGCGCACCTGAACGACGCGCACGTGACCGCGCAGCATCACGCCCGTGCAAGTAAATGCCCGAGCCAGAGCGATTCATCGGTACCCGGTCAGTTGCTCGGCAAATAACTGGCTTCGCCCGGGTTTGGGCTAGCCGCCGTCTCGCGGCTGCTAGTGGCTGACCTCAGGCCGCACGGTTAGCTGACCTTCTTCGTGTGGGATGTCTTGCCGGCGGCCACCTTGGTGGCCTTGGTGTGCGGCTTGACGTGCGGTCCGTTGGCCCAGGCGGTCAGGCCTTCGGTCATCCAGGTCAGCATGGGCGGTATCTCGGCCCGCCACGTCGTCATGCTGTGGCCGCCGCCCTTGGTGATTATCACCGGCACGGACGCCTGGTGAGTCTGCAGCAATTGCGCGAAGTAAGAGGCGTTCTCCACATCGGCCCTGTCGTCCTCGCCCGCACCCAGCCAGAACTGCGGAATGAATGCGCCCGCCTTAAGCGCGGCCACCTCATCGAGCGGCGTGTTCTCCCGCTGCAGCGTCTTGTTGCCGCCAAACGGGTTCACCAGCCGCGTCGGGTCGGCTAGCTGGTTCTTCATGGGAGCGAAGTAGCCGCTCAAGGACGCCACATACCCGTAGCGTTCGCGGTACTGGAGCGCCATGTTGGCCGCGCAGAACCCGCCCTCGGAGTAGCCTGCGATGCCCCAGGCGCGTCCCGGCGGCCACAACCGCCGGAACTGGTGCGAGATCGCGCTGGGAACGTCAAGCGCGAGGTAGGTCAGGTCCTGCGGGCCGTTGACCTGGTTGAGGCACTGCAAAGAGATGTCGTTGCCGCCGTTGGCGTCCGGCATGACCAGTACGACCGGCTTGGCCTCGCCCCTGGCGATCAGGGTGTCGAGCGTCACCTCCACGCCCGCGACGTTGATCCAGTCCTGCGGCTCGCCCGGCTGGCCGTGGATCAGCTCGATGACCGGGAACTTGTAGTTCTTGTACTGCTTCTGGAAATACTGCGGCGGGAAGTAGACGTACACCGTCCTCTTGATGTGGCTCAGCTTGCCAGCGACCGTCTCGCGGATCGTGTATCCGTCCTGGACAGCGAGCTGCAGGTAGTAAGGGTCGTGGGCGAGAGCGTCGTGTGCCGCGCCCGTCCGCAGCAGGCTGCTCCCGGACTGCTGCGGACCGGTGTTGACCCCTGCGTTGCTGAAGTCGGCGATGGCCGCGCCCCAGGTCTGGTAATAGCTGAAGTACCGGTTGACGGCCAGGACGCCGAAGAACATGGCAATCACGAATGCCATGCACGCCGCCACGATCCGCGTGGCTAGCCTGCGGGCAACCACCAGCCAGTAGGCCAGCGCCGCGAAGATCAGCACTAGCAGCACGAAAAGGAACGTGCTCTGGGGTTCCAGCATCTGAAGGCCTCCGACCCTGGGCTACGTGGCCTCTCGACAGGACGGCCCAACGTAGTGCGGACGTACCGGGGAGCGCCCAGGTTCCCGGTCCGCCAGAATCAATACTATCGGTATGTCGAATCGTTGCATGTCACGAAGCTGACCTATGCGACAAGTCACTTTTTATATGTCCAATCGGACTAAGCGCGGCTCGGTATGGCCTGCCTGGCCGGGGTGGATGTTTGAGCGCCGTGCACGGGGCACGAAAGAGGCAAGCGGGTTCCCCCTACCCGCCCGCCCCGAGGAGTAGCCATGAGAACGGCAGCCACCGCTTCGGCGGCCGATTCGGCGTCGGCGCGGTACGTCGACCTCGACGCCTGCGACGACGCTGAACTGCTCGGCCTGGTCCGCCGGCTCCCGCGCGGGGCTGGCCTGCGCGACGCGGCGTGCGAGGTGCTCGTCACCCGGTACCAGCCGCTGGTGCGGTCGTGCGTGAGTCGCTACAAGAACAGCGCCGAGCCGCAGGAAGAGCTGATGCAGGTCGGCTACGTCGGCCTGCTCAAGGCGATCAACAACTTCGACCCGCTGGTGGGCAACAGCCTGGCCGGCTACGCCCAGCCGTGCGTGAGCGGCGAGATAAAGCGGCACTTCAGGGACAAGCGCTGGCAGGTCCGGGTGAAGCGGTCGCTGCAGGAACTTCGGCTCGAGCTGAGGAAGGCCACCAGCGAGCTGACCAACCACCTCGGCCGGACGCCGACCGAGGACGAGCTCGCGCTCCACCTGGATGTGACGGGCGCGGACGTCCGCGAGGCCAAGCAGGCGGACATGGCCTTTCAGGGGGCCTCCCTCGACTCTCCGCTCGCCGCGGAGGAGGGAGCTGCCACCCTCGGCGACCTGCTGGGCGAGGAAGACCCTCAGCTCGACCAGGTGGTCGACATGCAGGCAGTCTGGGCGCACTTCGACGACCTGCCCGAGCGTGAGCAGCAGATGCTGCTGATGCGCTTTTACGGGAACATGACGCAGGCCGAGATCGGCGAGCGGCTCGGCATCTCTCAGATGCACGTGTCGAGGCTGCTCACCAGCGCGCTTGGTTACTTGCGCGAGTGCCTGGCCACTGTGCCTTAGACCAGTTGTGCCCTAGACGAATAGCCAGTGCTCGCTCGCCGCTGCGAGTGTACGGGTTGCCCCGCAACATCCCGAGCCTTACGCTGAATGACAGTGTCTACGACGCAGGCACGCCCTTACGCCAGTCATGGTGTGAGCACTTGGTGCTGCGGTACGTGCGCGTTACGCGCTACAGACCCCCGCGATGCAGTCATTGATGCTGCGAACCCTCGCGAAAGCACTGAGTCGCAACAACCGTCATGGCGCGGCTCTCACCGGGAGTCC
>JASIGS010000706.1 GCA_030052355.1 Streptosporangiaceae bacterium
GAGCTGCCGCTGCGGCTGCTGCCCGCGCTGAGCGTGGACGCCACCGCCGAGGGCGCTCGCCTCGTTGGTATCGAGGACGCTGTCCAGCTGACGGCGCTGCGCGACCTCGTCGGGGCCGCAGCCGCCGACCAGCGGTCCAGTGCTGAGGTCCAGGCCGAGTTGCGGCGGTGGGTGCAGCCGGCCGGCAGCGTCCAGCGGGAAGGCGTGCCCGCGTCGGCCAGGGTCGGGCCCGGTGATCTCGGTGCCGGCCTCGGTGCCGGCCTCGGTGCCGGGAGCGGTCTCCGAAGCGGTGCCGGCGCGTGGATGCCACCGCGTGATTTCGGGCTGCCGGGCACCGAGGTGCGGGGGGACGTGCCACCGTCGATCACCCTGGTGCTGACCACCGCGACCGACACGCCCGCCGACTGGCTGCGAGCCGGCCAGGCGCTGCAGCGGCTGCTGTTGCACGCCGCCACCCGCTGGGTGTTCGCGAGCTTGCAGTCACAGCCGCTGGAGATACCGCGCTACCGCGCGCAAGTGCGCGAGCAACTGAGGCTGCCGGGTCATCCGCAGATGATCCTGCAGCTGGGTCGCGCCAACGTAGCGGCGGCGACCGCCCGCAGACCGCAAGCTGACCTGATGACTGAGTCACGAACGCCGCTGTGAATCGGGGTGCCTGCCCGGTGAGGAAGATTCGGGTCTTCTTGACCCTGAGAGCCTGGCGCAGTCCGCTGCGACGTCGGGTCGACAAGATCGAGGCAGCCGTGCTGATGGGGCTTGCCGTGCTCTTGCTGACCGCCGGGCCGTTGCTGGCAATCTCCGCGGCTCACTTCGCCGACGCCGCGGGCCGCGCAGAGCTTCGCGCCGGGGCCGCGTTGCGGCAAGTGCCCGCCACCTTGCTGGAGAACGCCAGCGGGCAGCTGGTCCCGGACGGTGCCGCGACCTTCGCGCTTGTCTCGGCGAGGTGGGATTCCCCCTCCGGTAGCCCCCGCACCGGCGTTATAGAGGTGCCGGCCGGCATGCATGCATCGCAGCGGGTGACAATCTGGGTGACGAAGACAGGGAGGCTGGCCCAGCCGCCGCTGAGCCGCGCGGGCCTGACGGAGCGCGTGGTGCTCACGGTGCTCGGCACCGTACTCGTGCTCGTCGCTGCGCTGTCGGCAGCCGCCGCGGGGGTGCGGCTGGTCGCCAACAGGAACCGGATGGCGGGCTGGGACCGGGCTTGGGCGGCGACGAGCCCGCGGTGGTCCCAGTCCTGGTAGCCGACCCAGCAGGAGGAACAATGCGGGCATGGGTGGTCGACCACGTCGCGCCCATCGATGAGCGGCCGCTGGTCCGTATCGAGCGGGACGAACCGCCGCCGGGTCCCGGCCAGGTGCGGGTGCGCATCAGCTGCTGCGGCGTCTGCCGCACCGACCTGCACCTGGCGGAGGGTGACCTGCCGCCGCGGCGGCCACGCGTTACGGTCGGTCACGAGGTGGTCGGCCGGGTTGACGCGCTGGGGGAGGGCGCCAGGCGGTTCGCTGCCGGCGACAGGGTCGGCGTGCCCTGGCTCGGGCACACCGACGGGACCTGCGCGTTCTGCCGCCGGGGCGCTGAGAACCTGTGCCGGGATCCGCTGTTCACCGGCTGGGACGTCGACGGCGGGTACGCGGACGCCTGCGTGGCCCACGAGGCATACGTCTACCGGCTGCCCGAAGCACTCGACGACGAGCACGCGGCGCCGCTGCTGTGCGCGGGCATCATCGGTTACCGCTCGCTGCTGCGGGCCGCCGTCCCGCCGGGCGGCCGGCTCGGCATCTACGGCTTCGGCAGCAGCGCGCACATCACCGCGCAGATAGCGCTCCGCCAAGGGCTGCGTGTGCACGTGCTGACGAGGGGGGCCGGCAACCGCAAGCTCGCCGCCGAGCTTGGCGCGGACTCGGTCGGCGACGCGGCCGACTCTCCGCCTGAGCCGCTCGACGGTGCCATCCTCTTCGCCCCGGCCGGCGACCTCGTACCGGTCGCGCTGCGGGCGCTGGAGCGAGGCGGCACGCTCGCCATCGCCGGCATCTGGCTGTCCGACATCCCGGCGATCAACTACGAGGACGAGCTGTTCCAGGAACGACAGCTGCGCAGCGTCACGGCGAACACCCGCCGCGACGGGGAGGAGTTCCTCGCGCTGGCAGCCAGGCTCCGGATCACGCCGACGACGGTGGGCTATCCGATGTCTGCCGCGGAGGACGCCCTGACAGACCTGGCCCACGGCAAGTTCAGCGGCTCTGCCGTGCTGCACAACTAAACTCAGCCGGACGCCGGCAGGCGGCGCCGTGCGCCGCAGCCAGCTAAGGCTGGTCCGTGGCCGCGCGCTCTGATCGCACGGCCGGCTCCCGGCCAGGCGGCTGGCTAACCGGCTCAGGATGCGGGGCAGGCGGCACGTCGAGCGTCAGCGGGTGGCCAACGGTCAGGGTGAACTCGTGACCGTGATGGCTTATCTGCACCGGCGGACCGGCGGTCAGCGTGTAGGTAGCGGCGGCCGCGGTGATCTCGGCGTGCAGCGGTTGCCCGCGGATGCTGACGGTGAACGCAACCCGGGTGATCGCCGGCGGCAGCCTCGGGGCGAACGTCAGCTTGCCGTACCGGCTGCGCAGCCCGCCGAGGCCCGCCACCGTGGCCGTGTAGGCCCCGCCCAGCGCGGCGAGATGCAGTCCGTCGCGTGCGTTCTCCTCGGTGTCGTCGAGGTCGATGAGAGCCGCTTCGGCGAGATAGTCGTGCGCGAGCTCGAGCTGGCCGACCTCGAGGGCTATGACGGCCTGAGTGGCTGCCGACAACGACGAGTCCCTGACGGTGAGCCGTTCGTAGTAGGCGAAGTTCCTCGCCTTCTGCTCGGCGGTAAAGGCGCGCGGGCGGACCTGCATGGCGAGCACGAGGTCGGCCTGCTTGACGACCTGCTTGCGGTAGAGCTCGAAGTAGGGGAAGTGCCGCAGCAGCGGGTACTGGCCTGGTTCAGTCGCTGCGAAGTCCCAGAGCTCGTGGCGGGTGAAGCCCTCAGCCTGCGGATGAATCCCGAGTTCCTCGTCGTACGGGATCGCCATCGCGTCCGCGGCCTGCCGCCACGCCGCTATCTCTGCGCTGGTCACGGACAGGGCGCTCGCCTCTGCGGGGTGGCGCTCCGCCGCGCCAGCCGCGGCCCGCAGATTGTGCTGGGCCATCAGGTTCGTATAGACGTTGTTGTCCATCAGTGCGCTGTACTCGTCAGGACCGGTGACACCGTCGATTCGGAACTGGTCATTCGAGCTGTTCATGTGGCCGAGCGACAGCCAGAGCCTGGCCGTTTCCACGAGCAGCTCTAGCCCGGGACTGGCCTCGAAGCCGGCATCCCCGGTGACATCCACGTAGCGGATCACCGCGTCGGCGATATCGGCGTTGACGTGGAACGCGGCGATCCCGGCGGGCCAGTAGCCTGAGCACTCGGCGCCGTCGATGGTGCGCCACGGGAAGGCCGCACCGCGCAGGCCGAGCTGGCTCGCTTGCGACCTCGCCATGGGCAGGATGCTGTGCCGCCAGCGGAGCGCATCGGCGACCGCTTCAGGATGGGTCATGGTCAGCATCGGCAGGACGAACATCTCGGTGTCCCAGAACGCGTGACCGTCGTACCCGGGACCGGTCAGGCCCTTCGCCGGGATCGCCTGCCCCTCTGCTCTCGCACCCGCCTGGAGCAGGTGGAACATCCCGCACCTGATCGCCTGCTGCAGTTCCGGATCGCCGTCCAGTTCGACGTCGGAACGTTGCCAGAAGTCGTCAAGAAACGCCCGCTGCTGGTCAGCGAGCCCAGACCAGCCTGTACGGGCCGCAGCGGACAGCGCGGCCTCGACCTGATCGTGGAGCGCCGACACCGACCTGACTGACGACCAGCCGTAGCCGACGAGCTTGATGATCGTGAGCCGCTCGCCTGGGCGCAGCGTGGCGGACACCATCAGCCGTGCCATGTCCGGCGAACTGTCCGTGTGCTGCCCGGTGTCGGGCGGCCCGTCCACGAGGTGCGCCATGGCGGCCGCGACATGCAGGTTGCTGACCTGAGTTCGGTGGACGAGCAGGGCACTACCGCCCTCGCGAGCCTCGTGTGCCTCACTCTGCAAGACCGACTGCAAGACAGTCCCGCTACGGGGATCGCCAGCTGCGGATCCTTTCTCAGGCAGCTGCTCGTTCGCGACCAGTTCGGACTGCACGACGAACTCGGCCGGCGCGTCGAGCGGCTCCACCTCGTAGCGAATCGCCGCCACCGCCCGGTGTGTCAGCGAGACCAGCCTGGTGGACCGGACCCGCACGGTCCGGCCCGCGGGCGATTCCCACTCTGCGACACGCGACAGGGTGCCGGCCTTGAAGTCGAGCACCCGCTCGTGCGAATGGAGCTTGCCGTAACGCGCATCGAACGGTTCGTCGTCGACCAGCAGCCTGATGACCTTCCCGTTCGTGACGTTGATGACGGTCTGGCCGTACTCGGGCAAGCCGTAGCCGAACTCCGGGTACGGGATCTGAAAGCGCTCGTAGCACCCGTTGAGGTAGCTCCCAGGCAGACCGTGCGGCTCGCCTTCGTCCAGGTTGCCCCGCCAGCCCACGTGGCCATTCGACAGGGCGAACAGCGACTCGGTCTGCGCGAGCAGGTCGAGGTTAAGGCTGGTCTCGCGCAGTGACCACGGCTCTACCGGGAAGGCGGGATGACGGATCATGGCGTACCGCCAGCTCCAGCGGAGTTATGCCCCGGCACGCTGCCCACTCTAGTGGCCAGTACCGTGGTGGCCAGCACCGTGGTGGCCACCACCGCTGCCGTCGTGCCGCCTCGCGCAGGCTGCGGTCAGCACATCACCGGGCGGCCGACGGCGCGACGGCTGGCTCGGCTTGCAGCGCGGCCAGACCCGGCAGAGTCTTGCCCTCCAGGTATTCCAGGCTGGCGCCACCGCCGGTGGACACGTGACCGAAGTCGTCGTCGCTGAAACCCAGGTTGCGCACGGCAGCGCCGGTGTCGCCACCGCCGATCATCGTGAAGCCGTAGCTGCTCGCGAGCGCTCTCGCCACCTCTTTGGTTCCGGCCGCGAAACTAGGGATCTCGTACACGCCCATCGGGCCGTTCCAGAAGATCGTGGCCGCGCCGGCAATGCTCGCCGCGAACAGCCGCGCCGTCTCCGGCCCGATGTCCAGCACAACCTGTCCCGGCTGGATGCCGGTCACGGGGACCACGGTCGCGGCCGCGTCGGCAGAGCGCTCCGCGGCAACCGTCACGTCCGTGGGCAGCACCAGGTCGACGCCGGTGGCGGCGGCCTTGACCAGGTAGGCGCCGGCCGCCCGCGGGTCTGAGTCGAGCGGTGACGCGCCTACCGCGTACCCCTGGGCAGCCAGGAACGGGACCGCGATGGCCCCGCCGACCAGGATCTGGTCGGCGATGCCGAGCAGGGAGTCGACGACGGGCAGCTTGTCCGCGACCTTCCCGCCGCCCAGCACGACCACGTACGGCCGGCAGACGTCGCGTGTCAGGCGCTGCAGCGCCCACACTTCGGACTGCACGAGGTACCCCGCCGCGTGCGGCAGCCGCGCGGGCACGTCGTACACGCTGGCGTGCTTGCGGTGCACCGCTCCGAAGCCGTCGCCCACATAGACGTCGGCGAGCGTGGCGAGCTGATCGGCGAACTCACCCCTGACCTCGTCGTCCTTGCTGGTCTCGGCGGGCTCGAACCGCAGGTTCTCCAGCAGCACGACCTCGCCGGGACGCAGCGCGGCGACAGCCGACCTAGCCGAGGGCCCGACGACGTCAGCGGCGAATCCGACCGGCTGGCCCAGCAGCCGCGCGAGCCGTCGCGCCACCGGTGCCAGCGTGTACTGCGGATCC
>JASIGS010000086.1 GCA_030052355.1 Streptosporangiaceae bacterium
GTTCAAGGCCGCGCAGGACCACGTCGGGCAGCCGACGGTGATCCTCGCGCACACGATCAAGGGCTGGACGCTCGGCCCCGACTTCGAGGCGCGCAACGCCACCCACCAGATGAAGAAGCTCACGGTCGCCGAGCTGAAGGAATTCCGCGACCGGCTGTACCTCGACAACCCGGACAGCGCGCTGGAGGCGGAGCTGCCGCCCTACTACCACCCCGGCGAGAAGTCGGAGGAGATCCAGTACATGCGCGAGCGCCGCGCAGCGCTGGGCGGCTACCTGCCCAAGCGGGTGGTGCGGGCCAGGCCGCTGACGCTTCCGGCGGACTCGGCGTACGACGAGCTCCGGCGCGGATCGGGCAGGCAGCCGGTGGCCACCACGATGGCGTTCGTCCGGGTGCTCAAGGACCTGATGAAGGACGCCGAGATCGGCGCCAGGTTCGTGCCGATCATCCCGGACGAGGCGCGCACCTTCGGCATGGACTCGCTGTTCCCGACCGCCAAGATCTACGACCCGCACGGCCAGACCTACGAGGCCGTTGACCGGAACCTGCTGCTCTCTTACAAGGAATCAGCGCGCGGCCAGATCCTGCACGAGGGAATCAGCGAAGACGGCGCGATGGCGTCCACGATCGCGGCGGGCACCGCGTACGCCACGCACGGCACGCACATGATCCCCATCTACATCTTCTACTCGATGTTCGGCTTCCAGCGCACCGGCGACCAGATGTGGGCGATGGGCGACCAGATGGGCCGCGGCTTCCTGCTCGGCGCGACCGCCGGCCGGACCACGCTCGCCGGGGAGGGCCTGCAGCACAACGACGGCCACTCGGTGCTGCTCGCCTCGACCAACCCGGCGTGCCTGAGCTACGACGCCGCCTGGGCGTACGAGCTGGCCTACATAGTGCGGGACGCCCTGCGCCGGATGTACGGCTCGACCGCCGAGCACCCCGAGGGCGAGAACGTCTTCTACTACCTGACCGTCTACAACGAGCCGTACCTGCAGCCGGCCGAGCCGTCCGATTACGAGGGGGGAACGGCCGCGCTCGAGCGCGGCATCCTCCGCGGGCTGTACCGGTACGCGGCGGCCCCGGACCTGACCACGGCCGGTCCGGCTGCATCGATAACCGGTGAGCACCCGCAGGCGCAGATCCTCGCGTCCGGCGTGGCGCTGCGCTGGGCGCTCGAGGCGCAGCGCCTGCTCGCGGAGGACTGGGGCGTGGCGGCCTCGGCCTGGTCGGCGACCTCCTGGACCGAGCTGCGCCGAGAGGCGCTGCGGTGCGAGGAGTGGAACATGCTCCAGCCCGAGGCCGAGCAGCGCGTGCCGTACGTGACCAGGGCCCTGGACGGGCACCCGGGCCCGGTGGTCGCCGTCAGCGACTGGATCCGCGCGGTTCCCGACCAGATCGCCCGCTGGGTGCCCGGGCCGTTCACCTCGCTCGGCACCGACGGCTGGGGATTCTCCGACACGCGCCCCGCGGCGCGCCGGTTCTTCCACGTGGACGCTGAGTCGATCACCGTCGCCGTGCTGGCCGAGCTGGCCAGGATCGGCGAGGTCAAGCCGGAAACCGTGGCGCAGGCCATCAGCAAGTACCGGCTGGACATGGCGGTCAGCGACGCGCTCTAGGCCCGGCGCATGGGCTACAAGCTGCGCATGAGCGCGGAGATCGCCGACTGGCTCGGCGATCTCCGCGAGTCTGACCCGCTCACCGCCACCGAGGTGGGCGCCGCCCTGGT
Source organism: Streptosporangiaceae bacterium (assembly GCA_030052355.1). The sequence continues at coordinate 1,732 of JASIGS010000086.1, forward strand.
GGCGGTCATGGACTCCGAACAGCTACCCGGTCCGCCGCTGGTCACTGACCTCGGCACGCCGCGCGAGATCGACCCCGGCGACCTACCCGTCGCGATGCAGGAGGCCTATAACGACTTCGCGTCGGCCCTTGGCCTGCTGCGCCAGCAGGTCGCCAGGGCACGCGAGTACCAGAAGTCGACGAGTCGTTCGCGGCTCAGCCCGCAGGGCAGCGAGCCGCTGCCCTGGACGGAGGAGGAGATCGCGGCGGCCGAGCGGCGCGCAGCCGAGTTCACCAGGCGCCTGGAGCGCTGGCAGCACGTCGCCGGAGGCTTCAGAGCCAGGAAAGAGGCAGCGGAGGCTCAGTACACCAGCGCCGAAGCCGCGCTGGCGATCCACAAGACGATGCTGGCGTCTCCCACTGCAACGGCGGAGGAGAAGGCGGCTGTCCGCGCCGACCTCACCGCGTCGCAACAGGCGTTCGACGCCGCTTGCGCCCAGCTGGGCGGGCTGATCACCGAAGCGCGGGACCTGCGCCGCGGCGTTATCGCTGCCGCCGCTGACAGCACCCCGATACAGGGGAACGAACCGCCACCGGGGCTGCTCGAACTGCGCGCCGACCCGCTCGGCACCGACATCAGCATCCTGTGCGCGATCGAGCCCGCCGGGACGCTTACGCTCCTTGCGGTGCTAGAAGGCGAGGCCGCTGTGGCCGAGTACCGGCCGGCGGCCATCGGGCTCTCCGCCAAGCTGCTCGACGAGGTCAGGACCGAGGGCTGGCCGGCCGAGACCGATCAGGTGACGGTCGCCGACGCCGGCTCGTTCCTCGAAAGGTACTTCGACGGCCAGCAAGACGCCGTGACCAAGCGCGCCGTCGCACTCGCCGGCCAGATGACGCTCGCAAGCCTGCGCGCCCGCAGCGGGCTCGGCCTCGCCGAGCTAGCCGAAGGCGCCGGTCTCAGCGAGGGCGAATTGTGGGCGCTCCAGGACGGCGACCTGCGCAGCGCCCGGCTGCGCGACGTCGCTGCGTACGTGCGGGCGCTCGGCGGCCGCCTCGAGGTGACCGCCGTCATCGACGGCGAGCCGCACATCCTGACCCGATGAAGCTGACCACCACAGCGGCGCTGCGGCCGCTCCGTTACCGCAACTTCGCCGTGCTGTGGTCAGCGAGCCTCGTCTCCAACGTCGGCAGCTGGATGCAGACGGTGGCGGTCGGCGCCCTGATCATCTCCCGGA
>JASIGS010000707.1 GCA_030052355.1 Streptosporangiaceae bacterium
CTAGCCCGTATCACCTTCGGATGCGTCAGTCTCGTGCGCCGGTTCACCATCACCAGGCAGTCGGCCGCGCACGCGTCCAGGGTACGGATCAGCGTCCCGAGGTTGCCGGGAATCTCCACCGCGTCAGTCACCAGGACCAGCGCGTCAGCCCCAAGCGCGATCGTGTCCGGCCCCCAGTCCGGAAGCTGAGCGACCGACAGCAGCCCGTCAGGATTAGGCCGCTCGGCAAGCCTGGCTAGCACCTTCTCACTGATCCGGTAGGACTTGCGCGCCCGCTCGGCGAGCTGAGCGGCCCGCTTGCGCGCCTCATCGGAGTAGGCCGCTTCCGGGCACCACAGGAACGTATCGACCGTGACGCCCGTCTCCAGAACGATGTTGTTCTCAAACAGCCCCTCGGCCACGAACGTGCGGCGCGGTATCCCCGTGCGGTTGCTCTGAATGTCGCGCACGAGCTCGGCGGCGGGATGATGCAGCCCGATAGGCTGAAATTCCATCTCCATTAACGCCTATATCGCGGTGACCCAATACCCACGTTGCATCCGCCCAAGGATACCGGCCAGCCATCCAGCGGCACGGGCGCTTCTCCCACGTGTGCCGGGACCGCCGCGGGATGCACCGGTCTAACATGATTTATGAGGGCCATTACATTCGCTTACGGGTCCGCTAGCAAACGTTTGTCGCAATAGACCGCGGCTTGCATTAACTTCGAGCGTGAGATGCAGGGCACAACCTCGGAGGAAGGCAGCTTAGGCACTGACAGTGCCAGGGGGGAGGTTGACATGCTGGCCGAGGAAATCGACTTCTACCAGATCTTCAAGGTCCATCCGACGGCGATGGCGCTCCTGACACCGGATCTCACATTCATTGACGTGAACGAGGAGTTCATTGCAGCGTCTGGTCACCCGCTGGAGGACCTGATAGGCAAGAACGCCTTCACGGTCTTCCCCAAGATGCCGGTCGAACCAGGCGGCGACCCGAAGTGGACCGCCCTCGAAGAAGCCGCGGCCACGGGTCGCCGGCAGGGCCTGTCACTCACCAGATACGACGTTGAAGACCCGGCCAGCCCCGGCGTCTTCCACGAGCGCTACTGGTCCACCTCGATCACGCCCGTCCGCGGCACCGACGGTCACGTGGAGGTGCTCGAATTCAGTGCGCGGGAGGTAACGCCCCTCATCAGCGAGTTCAAGAAGCTGCAAGCCCAGGAGGGATAGCCCCGCCTGCACGCTGAGATCACGCGCGCCGGCGCGCCGCGGCGTCGCCTCGTCTGCTCACGCGTCGCGCCGGCGAAGGACGATGCCACCGGCCAGCAACGCCGCCGCGACCCACGCTGCGAGCACGCCGAGTCCTGCCCAGGGACCGATGGGCAGGACTCCCAGGTTCGTTGTGGCCTGCACCGTCAGCCCCGCCGTCATCGGCGCGAGTTGCTGAATGTGCCGCACGAGGTCACGGTTGCCTGCCACGGCCGCGATGATCGGGAGCAGGTAGAGCAGTCCGAGAACGACGCCGATGGCGGCTGCGGAGTCTCGCACAACGGTGGCGACGCCGAGGCTCAGCAGCGCGATCAAGGTGAGGTACAGCACCGATCCGGCCGCTGCGCGCAGCACCGGCGGGTCGGCCAGGGAAAGTGCCGGGTACCCCTGTGCCGGGCCGATGCCGTTGCCGGGCAGCGTGAGCCGGCCGGCCAGCAGCGAACCGCCGACGGCGGCGATCGCAGCGGGCAGGACCAGACCCGCGAGGATCGCCGCCTTGGCGGCCAGCACCGCGGTTCGTCTTGGCGTAGCGGCCAGTGTCAGCCTGATCATGCCCGTGCTGTATTCGTCGCTGATGATCAGCACGCCCAGGATCGCGACGATGGCCTGGCCGAGGTAGAACCCGGTGAGGCTGATCCTGGCGGGGTCGTCACCGCAGTGGCCAGATGGGCAGGTCGTGGCCGCTGCCGCTAGTGCCCCGACCGCGATGGTCGCCGCCGCGGCGGCGACCAGCAGCCAGCCCGTGCTCCGCGTGGTCCGCACCTTCGTCCACTCCGCGCGCAGCGCACGGCGTGCCTGCGGCGCCGGGGTCATGCGTCTCTCCGCCGCAACAGGTACGCCGCCAGGCCGGCCGCTAGCGCGGCCCACGCGCAGAGCACAGCGAAGCCGGCCCATGGCGCCAGCGGGTAATAACCGCCGCCCGTGGTGTAACTGGCCGTGACCTGGACGTACGCCGGATACGGCTGCTGGATCGCGAGCGCAGCTGCTGGGGTGACCCGGGTCAGCCAGTTCTCCGCGGTCACCGGCAGCAGGCCCGGGTAGATCGCCAGCAGGTACGGCACGAAGATCACCACTATGCCGAGTGCCACGGCGGCGGCGCTGCGGCGGACGATCGCGCCGATAGCCAGAGCCAGCACGGCGGCCACAGCGAGCAGCGCCGCGGTCCCGGCGACGAGGCGCAGCAGCGTGAGCGGACCGACCGGGTCTACGGAGATCCCGTGCGAATGCACCAACCGTTCGCCGATCAGGATCGCCGCATACGCGCACGGCAGTACCGCGGTGAAGGTGGCCAGGCCGATCGCGACGGCCTTGGCGGCCAGCACCCGGCACCGGTGCGGGCTGGCGGAGAGTGTGACGCGGATGAGGCCGCGCCGGTACTCAGCCGTCATGAACGCCGCGCCGACCACGATGACCGCGATAAGCCCGGCGAACGTGCCGGTCAGCAGCTGTGCCATGGACATGCCGCCGGTGTCACCGGCAACGGCCGGGGCGATGTCGCCCGATCCGGTGACGGTGAAGCGGCCGCCAGCGGAGCGGAAGCCACCGCCTGCCGCGGGGTAACCGGCGTTCGACGCGCCGACGTCCGTGCCCGTCCAGTGGCCGGCCGCCGCGCGGCTCCTCAGGACCACGTCGTCGAAGGTCGCGGTAGCCAGGCTGGGGCCACCGGTGCCGCTACCTCCGCCGATCGACTGGCTCGTCACGGTCGAGTACGACGGGGACGTGGTAAAAAGCCCCGCCTGGACGGTTCCGGGCAGGCCGTCGAGCTGCACCGTGCCGACCTTGGTCCAGTGGCTGCCGTCGGCGGAGTCGTAGCCGGTGATGGTGTCGCCGGTGTGGGCCGCGGGGGTTCCTGGGGTCGTCCCCCGGGTCAGCACCAGCCGCAGCCAGCGGGGTGACTCAGCGGTGACGGCGCCGGGGATGCCCGCGGTGTCGTTGACGTAGTTCCACTGAAGCCGCACGCCGTGGCTGCCGGTGACCATCATCGCGGCGTAGGCCGAGCCCTCGCGCGTGCTCGACGTGACGATGATGCCGGCCTTCGACCACGGCTGCAGCCGATAGCTGACCGGGGGGCCCTGAGCCGAACTGCCAGGGCTGGCTGCGGCGCCGGTCAGAGAGGTCACTCGCACCGTGATGCTGCCGCTGCCGGTGAGCGGCCGGTGCACGAAGTAGAAGATGTCGGTCACTGAGGAGCCGCCGGGCCCGGGCGTGACCGAGCAGGCCGGGCCGCCGGTAACGATCTTGGATCCGACCTGCGCGCCACACTCGCTGTGGTTGAGCAGTCCGACGCCCACGATCAGCAGCCCGCCGAGGACGACGCCGGTGACCCAGCCGCGGACCGTGCG